>DUQS01000054.1 GCA_012837685.1 Bacteroidales bacterium | reverse complement strand
GCAAAAAAGCTTTAAAATCAATCGAAATTTCTCGTCTGAAATCCTGCCTCTAAAAAAATACTTGTTACTCATTGGTCTTCAATTAATTATGCAAAGATAATCTTTACTTAACTAATCTTGAACCAAATTTAAAATTATGAAAAAACAAATCCCATTCTTATTTTTGGCATCTCTTATGATGCTTTTGGTGGCTTGTGAGCCAAAAGATATTGATGAGAAAAGTAATTATTGGACAACAAACGCATTGGTACGTTTGCAGTTAAAAGGTGCTGTGAAAACTATTTCACAAAATGATGTTACTACTGAATTTAATCGTCTGGGACAGGTTGTTAAAATTATTCGTCCGGGAATGGATGATGCTATTTACACCTACAACTCTGAAGGAGTTTTAATTAGCAATGGTAATTTTACTTTTGAGTACACAAAATCGGGGAAATACATTCCTAATTTTCGTTTTCACATTAACGAGGCAGGTCTAACACCTAATTTAAGTGCGATGATTGGTGATGCAACCCGTACGGATTTTACATTTGTGGGCGACTCACTTTGGATGATAAGTCAGAACACTAATTGTGCTAATGAGGTATATAAAGATACAGTTAAAATTTACTATGCCGATAAATATCCTACTAGTTTTGTATCTAAATATGATGTTTCTAGTGGAGAATTTATGCGTGCAACTTATCAAGCAAATGGTATGTTTGATGTGTATACCGAAGGTTTTTTTGGCGTTGGCTATTATAATGAACGTATCTCTACTTATAAGAAAGATCCTAAATACATGTTGATTGAGAAGTATGAAGTGAATGATACTACTTTTACTTCAACTATGAATAATGTTACTACTTTTACTTATAATGATAAAAAAGACCTTGTACAAAAATCAGAATCGAGTGACGGTTCATATTTCATCATTGAGTATTATGATTATGTGTACGATGAGCAAGGGAACTGGACTAGCCGAAAAAGTCATAATCAAAACAATAGTCCGGTGTGGGAAAACGAAGAAGTGGAAACACGCACAATTACTTACTTTAAATAAAAAACTCAGAAATAGTGTTGGTGTCTGTTTCGGCTTACATTTATTGAGGTAAGTTATCGAAAAATTAAGAATTAACTTTACACTATTTATTACAACAATAGCCACTATTTTTAGTGGCTATTTTGTTTTTGTCGGCAAAATGTCGGCAATTTAAAAACAAAAATTGTTTATAAACAAGCAATTAGCACTTCAAAAAGTACACCCGTACGGAATCGAACCGTAACCAAGGGAACCGGAATCCCTCATTCTATCCATTAAACTACGGGTGCATGGGGCTAAAGCGAACTTCAGCCTCTTTTGTTACATATTTTTGCGATTGGCAGGGTCGCGAAAATCTTTCGGCTCGTGGTTGTTATGGTTGCGACGCGGACGATTGTTTTTGTCGTCTCTTTCGGGACGCGGACGGCGTTCGCGAACTTCCGGCTCAACGTAATCTTCAGGTTTTTCAATCAGCACTTTAGCCGAAAGTTTAAATTTGCCTGTTTTGGGGTCAATATCCACAAGCTTCACGTCAATGGTGTCGTCTTCTTTTAAACCGGTTTCTTCTATTGTTTCAAAACGTTTCCAGTCGATTTCTGAAATGTGCAGTAAACCTTCTTTGCCCGGCATAAATTCTACGAATGCGCCGTAGGGCATGATAGATTTTACTTTTGAGGAATAGACCATACCAACTTCGGGAAGTGCTACAATGCTTTTTATTTTAGCAATAGCAGCATCAATAGCGGCTCTGTTGTTAGCGGCAATTTCAATGTGTCCGTGGTCTTCTATTTCGTCAATGCAGATAACAGCTCCTGTTTCGGTCTGTATGCCTTGGATTATTTTTCCGCCGGGTCCAATCACTGCACCAATAAGTTCTTTGGGAATATCCATTGTTACAATGCGTGGAGCATGAGGTTTCAAGTCGGGACGCGGTTCAGCTAACGTTTCGGAAATTTTATTCAAAATGTGTAAACGACCTTCACGTGCTTGGCTTAATGCTTTTTCCAAAATTTCGTAGCTCAATCCGTCAACTTTAATGTCCATTTGTGTAGCGGTAATGCCGTCTTTTGTGCCGGTTACTTTAAAGTCCATATCGCCAAGATGGTCTTCATCGCCGAGGATGTCGCTCAAAACGGCGTAGTTGGTACCTTTGTTTTCCGAAATAAGTCCCATAGCAATGCCGGTAACAGGTTTTTTAATTTGTAAGCCGGCGTCCATCAGTGCCAATGTTCCGCCACAAACCGTAGCCATTGACGAAGAACCGTTTGATTCCAAAATATCGGAAACAACGCGAACAACATAGGGATAATCTTCGGGAATCATATTTTTAAGTGCGCGGCAAGCTAAATTTCCGTGTCCTATTTCGCGACGACCCACACCGCGTTGTGCTCTTGCTTCGCCGGTAGAAAATGGCGGGAAATTGTAGTGCAACAAAAAACGGTCGTTGCCTTGTGTCAAGGCTTCGTCTATCATTTTTTCGTCTTGTTTGGTGCCGAGTGTTACGGTACACAATGCTTGTGTTTCGCCACGTGTAAATATGGACGAGCCGTGAGGACCGGGCAGGTAACCCACTTCCGACCAAATGGGACGGATTTCGGTAGTTTTACGACCGTCAAGGCGTTTGCCTTCGTCAAGTATGGCGCGGCGCATAGCCTCTTTTTCCACATCGTGGTAGTAGCGGTCAATGAGCGGAGCTTTTGTAGCCAACTCTTCTTCACTGAATTGTGCTTTAAAATCGTCACAAATAGCTGCAAAAACGGCGCTGCGGTGATGTTTGTCGGTGTCGGCGGCTGTCGCTTGGGCGTAGGCTTTAGCGTAGCAGGCGTCGTGTACGGCTTTGCGCAAATCTTCGTCGTTTTCTTCGTGGCAATAGGTGCGTTTTTCGGTTTTGCCGACAGCTTCCATCAATTCCAATTGTACTTGGCATTGCGGTTTAATGGCTTCGTGAGCAATTTTTATCGCTTCGAGCATTTCCGTTTCCGATACTTCTCTCATTTCGCCTTCCACCATCATAATATTGTCCAAAGTGGCGGCAACTATCAGGTCGATATCGGCTTTTTCCAACTGTTCAAATGTGGGATTGATAACAAATTTGCCATCGATGCGGGCAACACGAACTTCGGAAATAGGTCCTTCGAACGGTATGTCCGAAACCATCAATGCAGCCGATGCAGCCAATCCGGCTATGGAGTCAGGCATATCAATGCCATCAGCCGAATAAAGCGTTACGTTTACAAAAGTTTCCGCATGGTAGTCAGCCGGAAATAGGGGGCGCAAAGCGCGGTCGATAAGACGAGCAATCAGAATTTCGTAGTCCGATGCGCGACCTTCGCGGCGTGTGAAACCTCCGGGGAAACGTCCGTTTGATGCGAATTTCTCTTTGTATTCTACCGTTAGTGGCATAAAATCGGTGCCGGGAACGGCATCTTGTGCAGAGCAGACTGTCGCCAATAACATAGTCTGTCCCATTGTAACCATTACGGCACCATCGGCTTGCTTTGCCAATTTGCCTGTCTCAAGTGTAATGGTTCGTCCATCACCGAGTGTGATGGTTTTTGTAATTACATTCATAAAAAATTACATTAAATAATAGTTAACTCTGAAAATTATGCAAAGTTACGATTTTTCTTCGGGAAAACAATAAGAAGAGAACACTCAATTTTAAAATTGGAACATAGTGGCGGCAAAAATAAAGGGCAGCCTCAAATGGACTGCCCTTATTTGTCTGTTTCTATTTTTTGGCACAAGTTTTATAAAATGATTTTTGTGATGTGCTGATTAGCATCTTCCGATTTAATTTTTAAAACATATATGCCTTTGGGAAAACTTTGAGTATCAATGTTTAATTTGGCTTGTTTTGTGGTTGTTTGATAGACTTTTTTACCTTGAGTGTCAAATAAATAGGCACTAAAAGCTTGACCGTTTTTATTAATTATAGACAACGATGTGTGTAATTTATCCTGACTAATATAAAAATCGTCCATAGTAACATTTGTTATCATTGTTCCTATTTCCCAAATAAAACAGTCATGAAACATTTCCCATTGGGGTTGATAAAACAATTCACCATTTTTGTACATACAGAGTAAATAATAAATTTCTCCTCCTGCCATTCCCGGATAGCTATGGTAAATCAATCCTTGTTCGCAACCAACGCCTTCTATCCAAAAGCGACTCTCTTTTTGGTCAAAAACCGTTATTTCCACAGTTCGTCTAGCATGAAGATTCTTATTTATTTCTATCGAATCAATTGCAGTAATTACGTTGGGTGTCGAATCGGGAATGAAAGAAAATCTTTGGTAAGTGTATAACGTGTCGCCAATCTGTGCATTGAAATCATACAACAATTTTTCTTCTTCATTGTTTTCACGGTAATAGACACGTTTTGTTTCACAATCTTCTCGTAAAAAACCGATAATTGTGGAGTCGGTAGCCTCTTTGTTGTAGGTGGAAAAGAGTTTTAAATATGTTTTGCCCGAAATAATTGTGTCTGCACCAAGTTTCAATAGTTCTGTTTTTTTATAATTTAAGTCTGGTACCGTGGTGTTAAAGGCATGCAAAACATTCCATTGTGTACGTTCTTGTAACAACGGCAAATAAGAGTTTGCCATACAATTTATGCTAAAGCATAAAATCAGAATTAAAGAAAGTTTTGTTTTCATAATTGGTAGATTTAAAGGTTAATTATTTGTTGAGTATTAATGATTTTATGGTTTCCAATGTGTGATTTTTATTTTACAAAAATACATATAATAAATAAATAAAACTTTCGTTAAACATACTAAAAAAATCGCAGATGATAATTACCTGCGATTTTTTATATTCAATTTTACTTTACCCGCTTACATTTTTCTACAAGTTGATTTTTATCAATCATTTCATTTAGCTGCTTGTGCAAATCAGTAAAATTTGCTTGTTTACCGCAGTCCCAAAGTTCTATTAGCGGTTCTTTATCAATGATATTTTTGAAAAGTTCATCCAAAGTTGGCACATCTGTAAATTTTGAATACTCTTTGTAAGTATATTTCAAAAACGCTACATTTTTGTTAATTCCTCGATTATCAAGCAAATAGCCGTTGTGTAAAACTTCAGGCAATGCAAATTTTCCATTGTAATACAAATCACTTGGGTGCGGATACGAAACAATTTGCATTTTATCTTTCAATAGAATTACAGGCACATTTTGACTGTAATTTTTTGTGGTTTTGTAAATCACAATGTGAGGCAACGCCGCTACAAACGGTTTTGGTGCAATTTGAGTTGCAGAGTGGTCTGTATTTGTGTTTTCACTGCTTTTTTGCTGTGTTTTACACCCTGATATTGACAAAATTAACATTAAAATTAAACTTATCTGTTTCATT
>DUQS01000053.1 GCA_012837685.1 Bacteroidales bacterium | reverse complement strand
CTGGCACCGAATCCGCGTGATTCATTGTTGGTGATGTTCATCATGGCTGTCAGGGTAATGTTCTTGATTGTGTATGACCCCTTCAACAAAACTCCGATTTTGTTGAGGTAGTCTTCTGGAATAATACCTTTCGTGTTGGAGTAGCTTGCAGATGCGTATCCTGTAAATTTTTCGGTACCACCCGAAGCTGACAGGTCATATTTTTGGTAAACTCCTGTTCCTAAAAAGTCACCAACGTTGTCGTAGGTAGGTTCGCCTTCTTTAATGAGCGGACCTCTACCACCGGTAACTTGTTCTCTGTATAAGCCGTTAGACCCCGGAGCATAGATGCGTTGTAGTCTCGGAATTCTTACCGCATTGTCAATTTGAACGCTTCCGCCGGCAGTTACTTTCACTTTACCTACTTGACCGGCTTTTGTCGTAATCATAACGACACCGTTTGCGGCTTCTTGTCCGTAGAGTGCAGAAGCGGCAGCACCTTTCAGAACGGTAACGTTTTCAATATCGTTGGGGTTGATGTCGGCAGCTTTTGAGGCTCCACCGGCAACTTGCATACCGTCGATAATGAAAAGCGGTTCGTTGTTTTGTGAAGGGTTAATGGAGGAAATACCGCGGATAACCATTTGGGAGCCGGAGTTTGGAGAACCGCCCGCTGAAGTTACGCTTACACCGGCAATTTTTCCTTGGAGTGAGTTAACAAAGTTAGCATCTCTACTCTCAATCAGATTGTCGGCGTTCAAACTTTGTACGGCAAAGTTCATCCTCTTCTTTTCTTGCTTCACACCCATAGCTGTTACAACAACTTCTTCGATGGCAACAGCCTCGCTTACCATAACAACGTTAAGAATGTTAGATTTTGGTTGAAGTTCTTGTTTTTTCATACCTACATAGGTAAATACCAAAGTACCTCCCTCGGGAACTTGAATGGAGTAGTTACCATCAATGTCGGTAATGGTTCCCGTGGTTGTCCCTTTTACTAAAATAGATGCACCGATAACGGGAAAGCCATCCTCTTTGGCTGTGACGACACCCGACACAGTTCGAGATTGGGCAAATCCCATTTGCATCAAAAGGCAAAGACTTGCGAAAAGCAATGTGATTTTCTTCATACAAATAGATTTTCTGTTGTTATTAGTTAGATTAAAAAAAAGTAATTTTAAAGTGCAAAGAAACGATTTTTTTTTGAAACAAACAAATATTTGTTTATTTTCGATAAGCTTCGACTGCTTTTTTTACAGAACCGTGCATCAAAAGCAAGTTGCGTGCTTGGTCGTAATCCAGTCCCAACTCTTCGACAATCATACGCGTACCTCTGTCTACCAATTTTTGGTTTGAGAGTTGCATATTAATCATTTTATTACCTTTTACTCTGCCCAATTGTATCATGGTGGTAGTGGTAATCATGTTGAGAATGAGCTTTTGTGCCGTTCCCGATTTCAGGCGTGTGCTTCCGGTAACGAACTCCGGTCCCACAATTGCTTCGATAGGTATTTCAGCCTCTTGCGCTACCGGCGAATCGGGGTTGCAGGATATTGAGGCAGTCAAAATGCCATTGGCACGTGCATTGCGTAAAGCACCAATAACATATGGAGTTGTCCCTGAGGCTGCGATGCCCACGACTGTGTCCATATTATTAATATTGTGTTGCTTCAACTCTTCCCAGCCGTGGTTGAAATCATCTTCGGCGTCTTCTACGGCGCTGCGCAAAGCAACGTCGCCACCGGCAATCAGACCCACCACCAAATGGGGTGGCATGCCAAAAGTAGGCGGAATTTCGGAGGCGTCTAATACGCCCAAACGTCCACTGGTGCCTGCGCCCATGTAAAAGATGCGTCCACCTTTTTTCATACGTTGAACAATACCTTCCACCAATTTTTCAATTTGCGGAATTGCTTTTTGTACAGCTATAGGAACCTTTTGGTCTTCATTGTTGATTTTGACCAATAGTTCCTTAATGCTTTTCTTCTCTAAATCATCGTAAAGAGAAGGTTTTTCTGTGACTTTTTCAAATGCCATAGTTGTATTAAGAAATTATTTAGTAATTAGAGTTGATGGTATTTTATCAATCCGGGCATTGGGCTTTGGTATATTATGCCAATTTGAATATCTAATTCGTTGGCAGCCACTTCGAGTACATCTTTAAAATAATAGGCGATGGAGCCGATGAAACATACCGGATAATCTTTGTAATTATTATATTGCATAATGTTGCGGGTAAAAAACTCCGTGAAACTGTCGAATACAATATTATATATAGAGGGTTCTGCAATATTTTCCGATAAGAAACGGGTGAATTGTGCTAAAAAGCGGTTGGGGAAAGGTTTTTTGTACACGCTTTCGATGATTTGTGCCGGTGTGAGGTCGTATTGTTTCAAAAATTTGTCTTTCAGTTTTTCCGGCAATTGATTTTTGAGACAGTCGGCAGCAAATTTTTTACCCAATACTGCGCCACTTCCTTCGTCACCAAGGATAAATCCGAGAGGCGATACGTTGTGAATAATGTTTTTACCATCGTAAAAGCACGAATTGGAACCGGTGCCTAAAATACAGGCAATACCTTTCTCTTTTAGAAAAAGTCCGCGCGCTGCAGCCAACAAGTCGGACTCAATTTCTATCTGTGCTTTGGGAAAAGATACGGAAATAGCGTTTTTTACAATCTGTTTTTTGTCTTCAAATGCACATCCTGCACCGTAAAAAAAGATTTTTTTAACAGAAAATCCCATTAATTCGGGATACAAAAGTGTGGAAATTTGGTTTTCAATCTCTTCTTCCGTTTGATAAAAAGGATTGATTCCGGGTGTCGAAACTGACTTAACTTCTTCTTTTTCAGATATAAGACGCCAATCAGTTTTAGTAGATCCGCTATCAGCAATGAGTATCATAATGAATGTGTTTAAAATAGTATTACAATTAATTTACAAAGTAAAAATAAAAATAGCGAAAAAACAAATTTTTTTTTCTTGTTTTTTTAAAAAAGTTGAAGTAAATTTGACCTCTTAATTAAGTATCTAAATAAAAACACTAAATATTAATAAAAAAGTTATGGAAAAAAATCTTAGTTCTCGGATAGTTTTGCATCAAGTTCCGCGCAAATATTATCAACCCGATGATGTTTTGGAGTTATCAGGAATCAGCCGATTTGAAAAAGTAAAAACTGAAATTTTTGACACTGCAATTGTTGGCGGTGAAAAAATTGCTTGTGAAATTGCAGATTTAATTCGTAAAAAACAGGCAAACAATGAAATATGCGTATTGGGCTTGAACAGTGGTCGTTCTCCTATCGAAATGTATGAGAGTTTGATTAAAAAGCACAAAGAAGGCTTAAGTTTTAAAAATGTGGTGGTGTTCAATCTGTTTGAATACTATCCGTTGGAAAAAACGTCGGCGCAAAGTTGTTTGAGTCAAATTTCCGAAATGTTCTTCAAACATGTAGATATAGACCCCAAAAATATCTATTCACCTAATGGCGGACTTCCTCAAGACGAAATTATGGAGCATTGCGTGGCGTACGAGAAAAAAATCGAAGAGTACGGCGGCATTGACTACCAAATTCTTGGTATCGGACATGCAGGCAATATCGGTTTTAACGAGCCGGGTTCGCAACAAACGTCGCAGTCGCGTCTTATTTTATTAGATCCTATTTCGCGCAAAGAAGCTGCACGCATATTTGGTAGTGCAGACAAAGTTCCGGCAGCTGCCATCACCATGGGAGTAGGCACTATTTTGAAATCGAAACGCATAGCGTTGTTGGCATGGGGCGATACCAAAGCTGAAATTATTAAGAAAATTGTGGAAGGTCAGATTACCGACCAATTGCCGGCATCGTTTTTACAATTGAATCAAAAAACAACAGCATTCCTTGATTTACATTCCGCAAGCGCTCTGACACGCATCAGTCGTCCGTGGTTGGTAACTTCGTGCGATTGGAACGACCAATTGATACGCCGTGCCATTGTTTGGCTGTGCCAAAAATTGAAAAAACCGATTTTAAAATTGACCAATCGTGATTATAACGAAAATGGATTGAGTGAACTGCTTGCATTATACGGTTCGGCTTATAATGTTAATATTAAGGTGTTTAACGACCTTCAACATACTATTACAGGTTGGCCAGGAGGCAAACCCAATGCCGATGACACCAACCGTCCTGAACGTGCAAAACCGTATCCTAAAAGAGTGGTGGTGTTTAGTCCTCACCCCGATGATGACGTTATTTCTATGGGTGGTACTATCAAACGTTTGGTTGACCAAAAACATGACGTACACATCGCTTATCAAACTTCGGGAAATATTGCCGTAGGCGACGATGAAATTATCCGTTTCCTTGCTTTTACAAAAGGTTTTAAGGATATGTTTGACTCCGACAACCAAAAAATACAGCAAAAATATGATGAAATTCGTTCGTTTTTGTTAGAGGAAAAGAAAGAAAATGATTTAGATACGCTGGACGTGCGTTTGCTGAAAGGTTTAGTGCGTCGTGGCGAAGCTAAAGCAGCTTGCCGTTTTATGGGTGTAAAATCCAGAAACGTGCATTTCCTGAATTTGCCTTTTTATGAAACGGGAACTGTTAAAAAAAGCGATTTGAGCATAGCCGACATGGAAATCATTAAAGCGTTGTTGAATGAAATACAACCGCACCAAATTTATGTTGCCGGCGACTTGGCTGACCCGCATGGTACACACAAAGTTTGCTTGGATGCCGTTCTGGCGGCTTTGTATGATTTGAAAGGTGTAAAATGGCTGGACGATTGCCGTATATGGATGTATCGCGGTGCATGGATGGAGTGGGAAATTGACCACATCGAAATGGCTGTTCCGTTGAGTCCGGAAGAATTGCGTTCGAAACGTAATGCCATCCTGAAACACCAATCACAAATGGAGGGTGCGCCATTTATGGGCGATGATGAACGCTTGTTCTGGCAACGCTCCGAAGATCGCAATAAAGCAACGGCAGAACTCTATAATCAGTTGGGTTTGGCGGCTTATGAGGCGATTGAAGCATTTGTTGAATACATTCCGCTTTAAATACTATTTTTGAACGACCTTATCAAGTTGGCAAGGTCGTTCTTTTTTTAAAAAACTATCGGCGATGTCTCGCAAAATATATTGTGTCATTTTAATTCTGTTCGTGTCAATTTTCACCATTAACGTTTGTGCGCAATCGCAACAAGCGTTGAAAATTGCACTTGGCGAGTGGTTGGAACATTATCAATCTGTTTATTATCCTACAATTGGGAATTTAAAATTGAAACAGATAAAATGCTATCCCAAACAGAAGTCTCTTTCCATATATTTTAATAACAATTTTTCATACATTCCTTTTCGACCGGAAGTGAATGCGCGAATGAAGTCTGAAATTGACTCCATCGTTGCTCCGTTTTATCCTCATTACCGCGTAACTTTATATGCCGATTTGTACAACATTGACGATTTAATTCCCAATTTTTATCGGCACGAGCCGGATAAAAAACGGTTGTCGAAGACAAATCGCGAAGGGACTTCGTTTGTCGTCAATGTTTCAAAACCGTACGAAGTAAGCCATGGTCTTAACGGGCGTAATATCGCTTTGTGGCAAAGTCATGGTTGGTATTACGAACCAAAATTGGATAGGTGGGAGTGGCAGCGTGCGCGAATGTTCCAAACGGTGGAAGACAAATATACAATGTCGTATGTGTTGCCTTATTTGGTGCCGATGCTCGAAAATGCAGGTGCGCATGTGTTGATGCCACGCGAGCGCGACACACAAACAGAGGAAATAATTGTAGATAATGATGACACGACTTCTGTTTCCGTCTATTGTGAACTTGTTTCTAATGCTCAATTTCACTCCGGAGGTAGTGCAGGATTTGCTCACAAACGTACTGTTTACAAAGACGACCAAAATCCGTTTACGGAGGGCACTTATCGCGAAATAGTTTCCGTAAATGATAAGAAAAATGTTGC
This sequence comes from Bacteroidales bacterium, assembly GCA_012837685.1. Lineage (GTDB taxonomy): Bacteria > Bacteroidota > Bacteroidia > Bacteroidales > Paludibacteraceae > DUQS01. The sequence continues at coordinate 24,991 of DUQS01000053.1, read as the reverse complement.
GTCGGTGGAATGGATTCCTAATATTCCAAAGGCGGGTTATTACAGCGTTTCCATTGCTTACAAATCGAAAGAAAAAAGTGTGCCCGATGCGCACTATACGGTTTTCCATGCAGGAGGGAAAACGGATTTTGTGGTTAACCAAACTATGGGTGGCGGTACTTGGATTTATCTCGGCACGTTTTATTTCAATCAAGGAGTTAATGAACATACAGGAAAATTGGTACTCAGTAATTTAAGCAATTTTGCTCACAAAATAGTTACCGCCGATGCTGCGCGTTTTGGTGGCGGTATGGGTAATATCGCTCGTAAACCTAAAAGCGGTGAATTGTCGGAAAATGTCAAAAGTTCGTCGCAAAAACCTGCACAAAGCGTAAAAACGTTTATTAAAGATGAAGTAACGATTAGCGGACGGGCGCGGTATTTGGAAGGCGCACGTTATTGGTTGCAATGGGCAGGTGTTCCGTTTGAAATATACAGCAAAACAGAAGGAGAGAACGATTATGTGGACGACTACTCTTGTCGCGGAGCATGGGTAAACTATTTGGATAAAGGTTCGAAAAATCAGCCGGATTCCATTGGGTTAGGCATACCTATTGATTTGTCTTTTGCGTTTCATACCGATGCGGGAACAAAAACCAACGATACCATTATCGGCACATTAGGCATTTATACGACAAAAAAAGATTCTAAAGACACCAAATGCCAATTTCCTAACGGACAGTCGCGTCTTGCATCGCGCGATATGGTTGATTTAATAATGACGCAGATAACGGATGATATTCGTAAAGTGTACGAACCCAATTGGACGCGCCGTGGTATGTGGAATTCTTCTTACTCTGAATCACGTATTCCCGAAGTGCCTTCAATGCTTTTGGAATTGTTGTCGCACCAAAATTTCGGCGACATGAAATACGGTTTAGACCCTCGATTTCAATTTTTAGTTAGTCGTGCCATTTACAAAGGTATGCTTCGCTTTTTGGCAGTACAAAACGATTTTGAATATGAAGTGCAACCGTTGCCCGTGCAGCGTTTTTGTGCTGAATTTGTTCACGGCGACAGTGTGCGTCTGCGTTGGACACCGACGCTCGATTCATTGGAACCGACTGCTGTTCCAAACAAATATGTAATTTATACTCGTGTGGACGGTGGCGGATTTGATAACGGAATAGCCGTAAACAAAACTGAAATCACATTGCCGATTGCAAAAAATAAAATTTACAGTTATCAAGTAACGGCTGTGAATGGCGGTGGCGAAAGTTTTCCTTCAGAGATTTTGTCTGTCGGAAAATCTTCTTCGAATTTACCTACTGTAATGGTTGTCAATGCTTTCGATAGAGTTTCAGCTCCCGGTCATTTTGAAACGCCAACGATGAGCGGTTTTGCCGATTGGATAGACCAAGGCGTTCCTTACAAGCGGAGTATTTCATATATTGGTGCACAACATGAGATGCGTATCGGAATACCGTGGATGGACGATGATGCTCCCGGGTTTGGTGCCAGCAATAGCAATTATGAAACTACTATCATTGCCGGCAATACGTTCGATTTTCCTTATGTTCACGGTCAATCCATTATGGCATGCGGCTATTCATTTGTTTCGTCGAGTGTTGCTGCTGTAGAAAATGCCGATGTGAACTTGGAAAAGTATCCTGTGGTGGACGTTTTGATGGGCGAACAGAAAAAAACTTGGATAGGAACCGGCGTTGGAAGTTGCACTTTTAAAACTTTTTCTTTAAATTTGCAAAATCGTATTGCGCAGTATTGTTCAAAGGGTGGCAACATCTTTGTGAGCGGTGCACACATTGGTACGGATTTGTGGGACAACGGCGAAATTGATTCGTCGGATGTGGCGTTTGCGAAAAAAATATTGAAATATAGTTGGCGTACCGATAAGGCGAGCCAAGACGGTAAAGTTTCGGCTGTTTTTGCTCCGAACAGTTCTTTCTCGGGCAAATATACGTTTTGCACGCAATTGAATGAAGAACAATATGCAGTAGAAGCTCCCGACGGCATAGAACCGGTTGGCGATGATGCGTTCACAATTTTTCGCTACGAGCAAAACAACATCAGCGCAGGGATAGCTTATAAAGGAAACTATCGAACAGTGGTTTGTGGATTTCCGTTTGAATCGCTCATTGATGCATCGCAACGCAACGCTTTTATGTATCAAGTTTTGAATTTTTTGACGAAATAATTACTTTAATATAAACACCTTAAATTTATTTTTTATGGCAAAAATTAATTGCTTTATTCCAGCTCAGAAAATAGAATGGTTGGATGCAACAGTAAAAGGCTTACGCCAATCTTCACTTGTTAACAAAATTTATTTGTTATCGACTAATGGTTGTAAATACGACGGCTGCGAAACAATAGACATCGATTCTTTGACGAGCAGTGCCACAGTTGCCAAAATTGCTGCAAAATCGGATGCGGAATTTGCGTTCATTTACACCAAATACACATCGTTAGAATTAGGGCAATATGCCATAGAACGTTTTTACAACTTGGCTTCGGCTGCACAAATCGGTATGCTTTATTCCGATTATTATCAAATTGCCGACGGTGTACGTTCCAAATTACCGACTATCGATTATCAGGAAGGTGCCTTGCGCGATGATTTTAATTTCGGTTCTGTGCTTTTCTACAATTCAGAATGCTTGAAAAGAGCCGTTGCCGAAACGAAAGAAGAATATCAATTCGCCGGTATGTACAATTTGCGCCTGAAAGTGTCGCAATTTGCTGAAATAATGCACATCAACGAATTTTTGTATTCGGAAGTAGAATTCGATACTCGCAAGAGTGGCGAAAAACAGTTTGACTATGTTGACCCGAAAAATCGTGCTGTACAAATTGAAATGGAAAAAGCATGTACGGAACATCTGAAAGCCATTGGTGCTTATTTGGCTCCGAAATTTAAGGACGTACATTTCGAGGAAGGAAATTTTGAAAATAAAGCTTCTGTTATTATTCCTGTCCGCAACCGCGAACGCACTTTGGAAGCTGCCATTAAATCGGTATTATCACAAAAAACGAATTTCAAATTCAATTTGATTATTATTGACAACTACTCGACCGATAAAACTCCGGAAATCATTAAAAAATATGCAGCGAAAGATTCTCGCGTTATTCATTTAATACCGGAACGCACCGATTTGGGCATCGGTGGTTGCTGGAACGCCGGTATCGACTTGCCTGTTTGCGGTAAATTTGCCGTACAATTGGATAGCGACGACGTTTATCAAGACGAAAATACATTGCAGACCATTGTTGATGCTTTCTATGAGCAAAATTGCGCCATGGTTATCGGTTCGTACACAATGACCAACGGTGAAATGGAAACTATTCCGCCCGGATTGATTGACCACAAAGAATGGACGCCAGAAAACGGTCGCAACAACGCATTGCGTATCAACGGCTTAGGTGCTCCGCGTGCTTTCTATACGCCGATATTGCGCGAAGTGCGTCTCCCAAATACCAGCTATGGTGAAGATTATGCTTTAGGACTTTATTTCAGTCGCGAATATCAAATTGGTCGTATCTATACTTCGCTGTATATGTGCCGTCGCTGGGAAGGTAATTCCGATGCAGCATTGGACATTACGAAGGTTAATGCCAATAACTTGTACAAAGATAGAATTCGTACTTTTGAAGTAAAGGCGCGCATTGCGTTGAATAAGAAAAAATGAGATAAATAAAGAGCCTTCTCCAACGAAATTCCGTTGGAGGAGGCTTTATTTTTATAACTAAGAAAAGAAAATAACGATGCAGGTTCAGCAGAAAGTTTACGATTTGTTTGAGGAACAGTTGACTAATTGGGAAATGGCGCGCAAAAATTTTGCAGCATTGGATTCTGTTCTGCTTAAAACTTTTGATTTTGATGATTTTAAAGTGTGTGTACAGTTCAATCCCGGTCGTATGGCTTCATCAGGTGCAAAAGTTGATGCCAAAACGATAGCTCAACGCAAGTGCTTTTTGTGTGAAGAAAATCGTCCGGAAGTACAAAAAGGTGTTGATTATGGCGATTTTGTGATTTTAATCAATCCTTTCCCTATTTTCAAAAAACACCTTACCATTCCGCGGCGCGAACATATTGACCAACACATTCGTCCTTATTTTAAAGATATGCTTTCGTTGGCAAAAGATTTGCCGGATTTTGTAATTTTCTACAATGGACCCAAATGTGGGGCTTCTGCTCCCGACCATATGCACTTTCAAGCCGGCAATAAAGATTTTCTGCCTATCGTAAACGAACTTCCGCGCATCAAGGCTAAAAAAGGTACGCTTATTTCTAACAATAATGGCGTGGAAATGGTGCGTTTTGATAATTATTTGCGTACCGTTTACAGTCTCGAATCTGCCGATAAAGAGGCTTTGGTAGAGGCTTTCAATGCATTTTTCGATAAATTACAAAAAGGCAAAGAGGAAGAGCCGATGATGAATGTGCTTAGTGTTTTCGAAGACGAAAAATGGAAAGTGTATATTATTGTGCGCAAAGCATTTCGTCCGTGGCAATACACAGCCGAAGGCGATAAGAATCTTATGGTTTCGCCTGCAACCGTAGAGGTCGGTGGTATGTTCATTACTCCCGTTCCCGAACATTTTGAACGGATAACAAAGGCTGATGTTATAGATATTATGTCCCAATTGACTATGCAAATTTGATAAAATGGGCATAATTCAACGAAAAGATAAAATAACTGAATCAGTGTCGGCAGATAAACTGTTTGTACCTAAGTCGGACACTTTTTCACAAGACCCACCAAAATCAATAAAAGCTGAACAAATGCAATATCCCCCTAAAAAAATTACGGCTCCGTATGTTAAAGTAGGCATTATGTCTGCTCCTGTAATTCAATTTCGTTTCGTTGGAGAATTTCGCTGTCTTGAAACGGGAGGAGCCTGTTCGGAATCTAATTCCGCAACTTTTGAAAACGGGAAAATTCGGTTTGATAACCAACTTTTCGACCAATTATCGTTTGTGCCTGTTGATGAAAAAACAGCGTTGTTTGAACTTGTTGACGTAACTATTGGCGTGGATTTTCATTGGGAACGCAAAGAAAATCAACAATTTCAGGGCGCACTTAATTTAATTGTCGAAAACGGCAAATTGACAGCTGTCAATCGTCTTTTAATTGAAGATTATTTGTACAGCGTTATTGCTTCTGAAATGAGTGCCAAAGCATCGTTGGAATTGCTAAAGGCGCACGCGATTATTTCGCGTAGTTGGCTTTTAGCACCAATGCTCAATAGTAATGTAACACAAGGCGTAGCGGTAAACGAAACTCGCACTGCCGATGAAGTGATAAAGTGGTATGAACGTGATGCGCATGAAAATTTCGATGTGTGTGCCGACGACCATTGTCAGCGTTATCAAGGTGTTTCTCGCATTTCTACACCGTTGGTAAGAGAGGCTATTGATGCTACGCGTGGCGAAGTTTTGATTTACGGCGGTGAAATTTGCGATGCGCGTTTTTCAAAATCGTGTGGCGGCGTGGCTGAATTGTTTGAAAATTGCTGGGCACCTGTTCACCATGATTATCTGACAGCTGTTATTGATAATCCGCAAGTGCCTGAAATTTATGCCGATTTGACGGTAGAAGAAAATGCCGACCGTTGGATTCGTACTGCACCTGAAGCTTTTTGCAACACCACCGATAAGGAAATTTTAGAACAAGTGCTTAACAATTACGACCAAGAAACAACCGATTTTTACCGTTGGAAAGTGCAATATACTCAAGTTGAACTGTCGGCATTAGTGAAAAAACGGTCGGGAATTGATTTTGGAACAATAACAAATCTTGTTCCCGTTGAACGTGGAACATCCGGTAGATTGACGAAGCTGAAAATTGTAGGCACGCTGAAAACTTTGACCGTAGGTAAAGAGTTAGAAATACGCAAATGGTTGTCCGAATCACATCTGTATAGTTCTGCTTTTGTGATTGACAGAACGGCGGACGGCGATTTTATATTGACAGGTGCCGGTTGGGGACATGGCGTTGGGCTGTGTCAGATAGGAGCAGCTGTAATGGGCGCAAAAGGCTATAAATACGATGAAATTTTGTTGCACTATTTTCGCGGTTCATCGATAGAAAAACGCTATTAATAGCTTAAAAACAATATTATGAAAAAAATCATGTTATTATTTGCATTAACGATGAGTTGTTTGGCATCGTTTGCGGGTAATATGATTATTGGCGGCGAAACTAAGCGTGTAGATACATTGATGCATCGAATTATTGGTCCGGGTGTTACTTATACAAAATTAAGTTTGCCGGACTATCCGCTGTCAGCTTATCTGATGACAGTAAATTTAGCAAATCAATATAATAAAGTAGAAACGTTTCAGGCGCAAAATCGAGTTGGTAGTACGGAAGCGATGACTAACGCTTATCAACGTTTGAGCGGTTCGCGTCATAACTCTTTAGGAAGCGTCAATGGCAATTTTTGGATAGTTTCCGGTCAAGGACAACCTACGGAATTGTTGGGTGTGTCGCATAGTGGTAGTGCGCTTGACGGACAATTACTGACTGACCCCAACAATTGGAACAGAGGTCGAACTTCCGATCCGGAATTGCTCAAACAAGAGATAGGTTTTGCCGTTATAGACGAAGCCCGCAAAGCGTGGATTTGCGACATGGGATTTGACGGAAAAGTTTTGGTGGGTAGCCAAAGTTTCAAGATATCAGAAGTAAACCGCAACAGAGTAACTCCGGGCGCCAACGAAATCGTATTGTTTAACCAATATTTGGGAAAGGCGACACGCACATCAACTGCCGGTACCGAAGTGGTAGTAAAATTGGCTGGTGGACAAACTTGGGGAGTTAGTAAAAATGTTCAGTGTACGGTAATGAGTAAAAACAACACGGGCGGGACGGTAATTGCAGCCGGTCAAGCAGTACTTTCCGGACACGGAACGGGAAAAACATTTCTTGACAATATAAGTGTAGGTCAAACTATCACGTTAAATCTTGGTGTCTATACATTAGAATCCGGCGAAAGACCGACGGTTCGTCAAATGGTTACCGGAAATGCTTATGTGTTGCGTAATGGGCAATTGACCATTCGTAATACGAATGAAGCCTATAACTCTCAACTCTATCCACGAACGGGTATCGGAGCATCGGAAGACGGTAAAAAATTATTTCTTATTGTTATCGATAAAAAAGGCAGTTCGGTAGGAGCAAACACCACAACTATGTGTAATATTTTGAAAGCGTATGGCGCATACAATGTTACATCAATGGACGGCGGCGGTTCTGCGCAAATGATGATTGGCGGTGCTATTGTCAATAATCCGTCTGACGGCAATGAACGTCCGGTGGCAAATGGTTGGATGGTGTTCAACACTGCTCCTGACGACAATGTTGTAGCTTCACTATTATTTGAAGAACATTCCGATATTATTATTCCCGCTTATGGCGAATATAGACCTAATATTTTGGCTTACAATCAATATGGAACGCTATTGTCGGAAAATTTTCAAAATTACACGCTAACGTGCGAACCGTCCGGTTTGGGAACAATCAGTTCTGACGGTAAGACTTTTTATGCAGGTTCTACAACCGCATCAGGTAGCCTGAAAGCTACTTTTGGCACGATTTCCGTGTCGCATCCGTTGAAAATTGTGAACGGTAATATTTTCCTGCGCTTAGATTCTGTACTAACAGATACGCGCGATTATAAAATTGAAGTTATCAGCACAACGGGCACGAAAGAAATGATGATTGACCCGTCGAAAGTGCAGTGGAATGTAGGTGACGAAAATGTGTGTGTGGTTTCCAATGGCATTTTGCGCGGTATTTCTAATGGTAGGACTAAACTTTACGGACAGTTGAACGATTTCAAAGATTCATTGATTGTTAAGGTAGAAATAGCTGACCATAGCGGTTACGTTTACGAAGATATGTCCGATGTTGCCAAGTGGAGCATTACGGCACAAAGCAATTGGAATGCAGTGCTGAACCACGATAATTTGCCAGCCACATGGCAGCACGGCAGTGCAGTGAATTATACCTATCAAACCAGCCGTTCTCCAAGTTTAAAATTGACTTATGGTTATCCGTTGTATAGTTTGCCCGATTCTATGAAAATTTACATGAATACAGGGGCTATTCAAGTTACAAAATTGTTTATAGGTATGCGCGCCAACAATGAAACGACAATTGTACAAAAAACATTAGAAAATATTCCAAATAACGGCGATACCGAATTGGTTGTTGATTTATCTGAATTTTTCGATTTGGCTGATTTTGCTGTGTATCCTATTCGGTTAGAATATTTATCGAATCAGATAGCGCTGAGTTCGCAACAAACAGGCACGGCTTACACGTATGCCATTCGTGATATTACATTATATTATAAGGGCGTGCCGGTTGGTCTCAATCAGGCTTTTGTTCAGCAACAACTGCCTGTTTACCCGAATCCTGTGAAGTTGGGCGAGCCTTTGTATGTTTCCACTGCGGCGTTTGCTTCGGACAAAGTAAAAGCGGAACTTGTCGGTTTGGATGGTCGTGTTTTGTATACCGAAACATTGCCTCACAATGAGTTGATGGTGGTGTTGTCGTTGCCGAAAGTAGCAGAAGGAATTTATTTTCTGAAACTATCGAATGCCACGAATTCTAAAACCGTTAAGATTGTATTTAAGCATTAAAAGCATTATTAACTTTATAAATTAACAATTTAACATCTTTTTTTATGACAAACAAAAAAAACATTTCACCTTGGGCATGGGTTCCTACATTATATTTTGCGGAAGGCATACCCTATTTTTTGGTTAATAGTATTTCCGTAATGATGTTCACAAAAATGGGAGTGCCGAATGGAGAAATGGCACTTTTTACATCGCTTCTCTATCTACCGTGGACAATTAAACCTTTTTGGTCTCCATTTGTAGATATGTTTAAAACGAAGCGTTGGTGGATTATTGCTATGCAGGTTTTGATGACGGCTGCTTTTGTATTGCTTACCATTACAATTCCTCATCCGTCGCCCGAAATGATTGCTTCCGGACAAACACCTATTTCCCTGTTTACCGTGATGTTGTTTCTTTTTATTCTCGTAGCTTTTGCTTCTGCCACTCACGACATTGCCGCTGACGGTTTTTATATGTTGGCTCTGAACACTCATCATCAGGCGGCATTTGTGGGCATACGTTCTACATTCTACCGTCTTTCTTCTATTTTTGGACAAGGCGTGCTTTTGGTTATTGCCGGTGTGCTTGAAACCAAAATGGGAGATATTCCATTATCTTGGCAATTGACATTGCTCATTACTTCTGTTATTTTTGGTCTCATCACTTTGTGGCATGTGTTCTTTATACCAAAACCGGATTCAGACAAGTCGTCGATGGGTGAGGGAGAACGTTCTGCCGAAGCAGTTTTTGCGGAATTTGGTCGTACATTTGCAACTTATTTTAAGAAACCGGGCATTTGGTTGGCTTTAGTATTTATGTTGGTGTATCGTTTGCCCGAAGCTTTTCTCATTAAAATGATAAATCCGTTCTTAGTGGCTTCACGTGAATTAGGCGGATTAGCACTTTCTGTTGAACAAGTAGGTATTGTGTACGGTACGATAGGCATATTGTTTTTGACGATAGGCGGCATTTTAGGTGGCATTTTCGCTTCTCGCGTAGGCTTAAAAAAATCTATGTGGGTAATGGCGGTTTTTATGACGCTTCCTTGTTTGTCGTTTGTCTATTTGTCAGTATTCCAACCTACTTCGTTGGTGTGGATTTCTGTTGCATTAGCCATTGAACAATTCGGTTACGGCTTCGGTTTCACGGCTTATATGCTTTTCATGATGTATTTCTCCGAAGGAGAGTTCAAAACGGCACATTACGCTATTTGTACGGCTTTCATGGCTTTGAGCATGATGATTCCGGGAATGTTTGCCGGTTATCTGCAAGAGTGGATGGGTTACGAAGGTTTCTTCTGGATGGTAATAGCTTGTTGTTCAGCTACATTAGCCGTTACTGTTTTTGCTTATCGCAAAATAGATGCTGAATATGGTCTAAAATAAAATTGATAGGTAGCACCTGTTTTTTATAAATAAGGGCAACGCGTTGTATAACGGTTGCCCTTATTTCATTATAGTTGTTTAGAAAGTTCTAAAAAATTGCGATAATAATGTATATAAGTTTATTATTTTGTTTTTAACCATTTATCGAGCCATGCAAAAAATGTGCGCTGCCACAAAATGCCGTTTTGAGGTTGCAATACCCAATGGTTTTCGTCGGGGAAAATGAGCAATTGAGCAGGAATACCGCGTAGTTTAGCAGCGTTGAAAGCAGCCATAGTTTGTGAAGCAACTATTCGAAAATCCTTTTCGCCATGAATACAGAGGATAGGTGTGTCCCATTTATCTACAAACAGATGGGGCGAACTAGCGTAAGATTTTTGAGCAATGGCATTATCTTTTTCCCAGTAAGGACCTCCGAAATCACGGTTTACAAACCACATTTCTTCGGTTTCGAGATACTGTTGTTCGAGGTTGAACATACCGTCGTGAGCAATGAACGCTTTGAAACGTTTGTTGTGGTGTCCTGCCAGCCAATAAACGGAAAATCCTCCGAAACTTGCGCCAACACAGCCTAAGCGGTCGCTATCAACAAATGGTTCTTTGCAGAATGTGTCAATAGCTGTAAAATAGTCTTTCATACACTGTCCGCTGTAGTCGCCGCTGATTTGTTCGAGCCAATCGTTACCGAAACCATATAGCCCGCGGCGATTTGGTGCTACAATAATGTAATCGTTGGCTGCCATGATTTGAAAATTCCAGCGATAACTCCAAAACTGGCTGACCGGACTTTGCGGGCCACCTTGACAGTAGAGCAGGGTTGGATATTTCTTGTTAGTATCGAATTTTGGAGGATAGATAATCCAAACCAGCATTTTTTTATTGTCTGTTGTGGTCATCCAACGTTCTTCTACACGTCCCATTTTCATTTGGTCGAGCAAGTGTTTGTTTTCATACGTCAGTTGTTTTTCAGTGCCATCGAAGGATATGGCGTAAATATCGTTTGGTGCGCTCATGGAGTGACGAACGCCTACAAGTCCGTTTGGAATTAATGCGATGGCTTCGTAATCGTGTTGTCCGGAAGTGATTTGTGTAAATGTTTTTGTGGCGATATCAGCCTTGTAAATCTGCGTAGTTCCATGTTGGCTACTTGTCAGGTAGATAGATTTGCCTGTAGTGTCCCAACAAAGCGTGGCACAACTTTGATCCCATTTTTCGGAAATATTGCTTTTGATGCCGGTGGTCAAATCGAGGACAAAAAGCCTGTTTTTGTCCGATTCGTTGCCGTCGTTTTCCATGCTTTCCCACGCTAATTTAGTGCCGTCGGGCGAAAATACGGGGTTGATGTCGTACCCCATCATACTTTCCGTCAGGTTTTTGATGGTTTTGTCGGTAGCAATATCGTAGAGGTAAATATCGCTGTTAGTGCTTTCGGCATAGGCTTTTCCCGTTTTTTTTCGGCATGTGTAAGCAATGGTTTTACTGTCGGGCGAGAAAGTGATTTGTTCTATTCCGCCGAACGGCTTCATGGGGCATTCATAAGGTTCTCCTGCCAAAATGTCTCGCTTGTTGGTGACCTTTTTGCCGTCGTAATCGACCAAAAACGGATGTGGAATGGTTTCTACCCATTCGTCCCAATGGCGGTACATTAGTTCATCGATGAGACGTCCTGTGGCTTTGTCTAAATCGGGATGTTTGTCAATGGTGCGTTCGCCGTGTTTTACGTCGGCGATAAAAAGGATTTTTGTACCATCGGGAGAGTAAAGAAAATCGCTGATGCCGCCTTCATGGTTCGTTATCTGTTTGCGTTTTGTGCCGTCGGGATTCATTTCCCACAGTTGAACGCTACCACTTTCGGCGGAAAGAAAGGCGATGCGTGTGCCGTTTTTTACCCATTTGGCAGCATATTCACTTTTTGTGGAATGTGTTATTTGGCGCGCGTTGCTAGCGTCGGTGTTTATGACAAAAATTTCGCGATTGCTTTTGCTTTTCGCTACGCTGTAGTAGGTTACGCCGTAAAGCAGTTGAGTTCCGTCGGGACTTACTTGTACGTCGCCCAAACGTCCGAGAGCCCATAGAGCTTCGGGTGTCATGCGTCCGTTTTCAATTTTCAAATTGTTTTTTCCGATGATGTCGGTGTCTTTTAGCGGTGTATTGCACGCTGTCAGCGCAGTGGCTATTGCCATAATTGTCAAAATTTTAGTTTTCATATTCAAAATATTATCGTTGCTTGCTCAAAAAGTGGAACAAGCTGCAACTGAAAGACTATTGGTAAAAAAGTTTTTATTCGATGTCGTTGGTGTCGATAATTAAATTATCGACAATGAAATCTTGCCGTTCGGGAGTGTTGTTTCCCATGTAGAAAGAGAGAAGTTCACTGACTGCATCTTCTTTTCGTAGCGTAACCCTATCCAAACGCATATCTTTGCCAATGAAGTGTACAAATTCTTCGGGCGATATTTCTCCTAAACCTTTAAATCGTGTGATTTCTCCGTTTGCGCCCACTTTTTTAAGAGCTTGTTGACGTTCTTCTTCGGTGTAGCAATAAAAAGTCTCTTTTTTGTTGCGGACACGGAATAGCGGAGTTTGCAAAATGTACACGTGTCCCTTTTTTATTAGTTCAGGGAAAAATTGCAAGAAAAATGTGAGCAATAATAAGCGAATATGCATACCGTCCACATCGGCGTCGGTAGCGATAATGATTTTGTTATAGCGCAGACCTTCTAAACCGTCTTCAATGTTCAGAGCAGCTTGAAGCAGGTTGAATTCCTCGTTTTCGTAAACCACTTTTTTTGTATAGCCGTAACTGTTGAGCGGTTTACCTCGCAAACTGAAAACTGCTTGTGTATTGACATCGCGACTCTTGGTAATGGAACCCGAAGCTGAATCACCTTCAGTAATAAAAATGGACGATTCCAATTTTTGATTGCTTTTAGAGTCGTTAAAGTGAATGCGGCAGTCGCGTAGTTTTTTGTTGTTGAAACTGACTTTTTTTGCTCGTTCGCGCGCTAATTTGGTAACGCCGGCAATTGCTTTTCGCTCTTTTTCGGACTCTTGAATCTTTTTCAGCATAATGTCGGCGGTTTCCAAATCTTTATGCAGAAAATTGTCCACCTCTGTTTTTACAAAATCGTTGATGAATTTGGCAATGGTAGGACCATATTTTCCCATATCTTTGGAGCCGAGCTTAATTTTTGTCTGCGATTCGAATACAGGTTCTTCTACTGCCAGCGATATGGCGGCAACTAAACCGTTGCGTATATCGGACAGTTCCATGCTGTTTTTGTTGAAATACTCTTTTATGGTACGTCCGAATGCTTCGCGGAAAGCCGATTGATGCGTACCGCCTTGCGTGGTGTGCTGTCCGTTGACAAACGAATAGTATTCTTCGCCGTATTGGTTGGTATGGGTGAAAGCTATTTCAATGTCGTCCGATTTGAGGTGTACAATGGGATAGAGATTTTCAGAAGTGCTGTTTTCGTTCAACAAATCGAGCAATCCGTTGCGTGAAACTATTTTTTTACCATTAAAAACGATAGTCAGTCCCGTATTTAGGTAGCTGTAGTTGCGCAACATTGTTTCTATAAACTCTTCGCGGAAAGTATAAGTGCCGAAAATAGTAATATCCGGCGTAAAACTGATGTAAGTTCCGTTTGCTTCCGATGTTTTTTCTAAATCGTACTCTTTTATGAGTTTTCCCTTTTGAAAATCGGCAGTTTTTACTTTACCGTCTCGGAATGACTTTACTGTAAAGTCAGAAGAAAGAGCGTTGACGGCTTTTGCTCCGACACCATTCAGACCAACCGATTTTTTAAACGCTTTCGAGTCGTATTTGCCGCCGGTATTCATTACCGACACGGCTTCCACCATTTTTCCTTGCGGAATACCTCGTCCAAAGTCTCGCACGGAAAGCGTGTTTTCTTGCAGGTTAATATCGATACGATTACCGCACTTCATTCTAAATTCGTCGATAGAGTTGTCGATAATTTCTTTCAACAGGACGTAAATGCCGTCGTCGGCTGACGAACCGTCGCCTAATTTGCCGATATACATACCGGGGCGTAGGCGGACGTGCTCAAGACCTTCGAGCGTTTGTATGTTTTCTTCAGTATAAACAGGGATAGTAATGTTTTCTTCCATAGTAATGTTTGATATTTTGCGTGGCGATTTTATGCCCAATTTTTGCGGTGCAAATGTAAGATTTTTTTGTGAAAAAGTAGTCGATTTTTATTTTTTATAAGAACAGAAAAGCCACCTTAAACAAAGGCAGCCTTTAAGTCGTTTAGCTCCATCGCTCAATGATTGTTCACATAAAAATACTTTCTATGTGTCGGCACAATCGATATTTTTATCTTCCGCTTTATTTTTTGTTGAGCAGAATATAGGCAACCAAGCCGACTACCATAGTTACGAGAGAACCCCATAACAAAACATTGCTGGAAGTGCCTAAAAATTTGTAAACCACTAACATAACTACTCCCAACAATAAAATGAAGACTCCTAAATAGCTTTTAAATTGATTCATAATGCTGTTTGTTTATTTGTGTTTCTGAAATTGTTTACAAAATAAGTGTTTTTTTTTGAAATAACGAAATTTTTTACATAAAATCTTTATTGATTGACTTCTATTGGTGTGAAAATTTGTTATTTTGTCTGTTTTTTGTGCTTAAAAACATGAAAATAAAGGCTTTTAGGAAACTTTAAAACTTTTGTAGTTTCCTATAACTATTTAAAAATCAATGTTATAAAAACAATTATTTTTTATTTATGAATAATTAACCTTTGATTTAATCAAAATAATACTACCAATATATAACTTTGCAACCTTAATTTAAACTTAATGGACGTGGAAACAAGAAAAAGAATCATTAAAGTGGCTTCTGAACTTTTTCTGAAGTATGGTTTGCGTAGTGTTACTATAGATGATATTTGCAATGAACTTCGCATTTCTAAAAAAACGTTCTATGTGCATTTCAAACAGAAAGAAGAGCTGATAGAGAGCCTGTTGACCGAAATGCGACATAAAAAGAGTACGGTCGGAAATTCGTTCAGTCCCGATGAAAATGCGATTGATATTATGTGGCGTCACTTGAATGCGTTTAAATCTAACGATTTGGCAGAAAAACACATCAACTTTTTTTACGATTTGCAAAAGTACTATCCGACTATTGCCCAAAATCATGCTCAAGAGATAGAACAGCAGTATTTGACACGTGTTTGTGCAAGTTTGAAAGCAGGAGTAGAGCAGGGTGTGTTGCGGTCGGACTTGAATATAACAGGTTTGGCAGTGCTGATGAAAAACATCGGTTTTGCCGTTACCGTACGCGAGTTGCATGACACTACCGATATGAGTGTTTTGCAAATTATTGATTTTATGGCTGATACTTTTATTCGTGTGGCGGCTACGGAAGAAGGGCAGAACTATTTTGCCTCGAAAAGAAAAAATGCGCATGAAAAGCAATAAAATAAACCGATGTGAGTTTGAATAAAATTTGTAAATAACATACCAAAAAGAATATGAATAAGAAAAATTTGATTTTGACGTTGTTTGTTTTTTGCACAATTTCGTTGGCGGCTCAGGATACGCTTAAACTAAATCTGTCGCTTCGCGATGCCGAGCAATATGCGTTGGAGCACAACCGTTCGATGCAAAATGCCACATTGAACGTAAAAAAAGCTTATGCTTCTCGTTGGCAAACCATTGCTTCGATGCTGCCTCAAGTAAGTGCGGGATTGGATTATTCCAATATGTGCGGCTATGAGATAACTTTGGGACAGATGAAAATGGCAATGCCGCCTTCGGGAACTTTTTCAGTAACGGCGTCCATCGCATTGAGTGGCTCACATATAGTAGGTACATTACTTAATAATCTTGCCATTGAAATGTCGGACATTAACGCAAAAAAGACGGAACAAGATATTACAAGTAAAGTGGCAACCGTTTATTTGTCCATTTTGGCTATGGAAAAGACGACCGATTTGCTGGAACAGAACTTAAAAAATCTTCAAAATCTGTTTGAAACAACTTTAAATGCAGTAAAAGTGGGCGTGGTTGAACAAACTGATGCCGACCAAATTTCGGTGCAGGTGTCGTCGATGCAAAACGGCATTAATGTAACTAAACGTTCGCTCGAAATGCTTTACAATTCACTGGCGTTGCAGTTGGGGCAAGGGGTGGATTGCAAAATTACGCTGACGCAGACGCTTGATGAGTTGTTGAACATTAATAGGGTGATGGAATTGTTGCAAACCGATTTTGATTTGTCGCAAAACTACGATTACCAACTGCTGATGAAAAATACGGAATTGTCGAAAAAACAAATTACTATGAAAGCGATGGAATATGTGCCGTCGTTAGGTGCCTATTATCAATATTCCGCGAAAAAATATTTTAGCGACGAAATGACACTAAACATGACTGCGCCAAATATGGTTGGTGTGTCGCTGAAAGTGCCTATTTGGTCGAGTGGCGTGCGTACGGCAGGTGTAATGGAGAAAAAACTCGCCTACAAAGCTGCTCAAAATACGTTGATTGATACAGAAAATGCTCTTCGGGTGCAGGACAAACAGTTGCGTTACAACTTGACTTCGGCTTATGAAAACTACCAGACGCAAACGAAAAATTTGGATGTCTCTCAACGCGTTTTCGACAATATTTCTAAAAAATTTGAACAAGGTTACGCTTCGAGTACGGAAGTAACCAATTCGAGTATTACTTTACTAACGGCGCAAAGCAACTATGTTTCGGCAATGCTCGAAATGGTGAACGCCCATATTGATTTGAAAAAACTATTGAACAAATAAATTTCCGAATAACAATAAAAAAATCAATAAAAACGATGAAAACAATTCAAAATTTGACAATTCTTGCCGGCGTAACATTTTTATTTGTCGGCTGTGGTTTAAATAAAACCAAAGAAACGGTAGCTGAAGAAGTGCGTGTGGTGCAGGTGAAAACGCAGGTTCTGAAAAAACAGACCATTTCTCGCGTAATTGACCTTTCGACCACATTGCAAGGTTACGAAACCATGAATGTGGCACCCTCAATGAGTGGTAAGATTGAGCATATTTACGTGGAAATCGGTTCAAAAGTATCCAAAGGTCAAATGTTGGTGCGGATGGATCAAAATCAGTACAATACTACAAAATTGGCTTATGCCAATCTTGGTATTGAAATGGCGCGTATGGAAGCATTGAAGGAGTCGGGAAGCATATCGCAGCAGACCTACGACAGAACGAAATTAAGCTACGAACAAACAAAAGTGAATTTGGATTTTTTGGAACGCAACACTTTTGTAAAAGCTCAATTTGATGGGGTTATTTCGGCTAAAAACTATGAAGATGGCGAACTTTACGGTGGTCTTCCGATTTTGGTATTGACGCAAATAACCACATTGAAAGCTTTGGTAAGCATACCGGAAACCTATTTCCCAAACGTAAAATCGGGCATGTCGGTAAAATTGCATTCCGATATTTATCCCGACAATGTTTTTCCCGCTTCGGTGGAAATTATCTATCCCACCATTGACCCGTCAACGCACACGTTTCAGGTGAAATTGCGTATTCCTAACAGTCGCCGCTTGTTGCGTCCGGGTATGTATGTTCGTACAAATATGGAATTGGGCGAAACTACCGCGTTAATGGTGCCTTATCAAGCTGTTTTGAAGTTGGTTGGTGCCAACGACCGCTATGTGTTTGTTAATCAAGAAGGTGTTGCCAAGCGTGTGTCGGTTGTAATGGGACAGCGTTTCGATGAATTGGTTGAAGTTATTTCAGACGATTTGCACGAAGGCGACGAATTGGTAGTAGTGGGACAAGCTAAATTGGTGGACGGAGCGAAACTGAATGTGGTTAAATAAATCAATAGGTTGGCGTAATTAAAAAATGCGATTGTTATGAGTATTTACAAAACAGCGATTAATAGACCGGTTACGACAATTCTTATTTTCGTGGCTGTCATTATCATAGGAATTTTTTCGTATTCAAAATTGCCTATTGACCAATTTCCGGAAATAGAACCGCCCTACATTACGGTAATGACGACTTATCCGGGTGCGAGTGCCGGCGAGGTGGAAACGAATGTAACCAAACTGCTTGAAAATAGTTTGAACTCGGTGGACGGTTTAGACGAACTGACTTCCACTTCGAAGGACAATATTTCGTTGGTAGTTTTGAAAATGGAGTGGGGAACCAATCTCGACGAAGTCATCAATGACGTGCGTTCGTATGTGGATATGCTGAAAGATTATTTGCCGGATGGCTGCTCCAATCCTTTTATTTTCAAATTCAGTTCCAGTGCGATGCCTATTATTCAGTATGCTATTACGGCTGAAGAAAGTTATCCGGGATTGGACAAAATATTGAACAATGATGTAATGCCGCTACTCAATCGTGTAAACGGTATTGGCAACATTTCGCTGTCGGGTTCGCCAGAACGTTACGTCTATGTCGATATTGACCAGCAGAAATTAGATGCTTACGGTTTAACTCTCGAAAATGTTGGTAATGTAGTGAGTGCCAATAACCTCAATTTATCTTCGGGCACGGTAAAAATGGACAAAGAACAGTACCAGATGCAAGTGCGCTCGGAATATATCGAAAGTTCGGAAATCAACGATTTGGTGGTAACTACCACAAGAGACGGCAAACAGGTATTTGTACGTGACATTGCTACGGTACGCGATACGATAAAAGACCTTAGTTTGGATGAAAAAACAAACGGTTACGAAAGTGTCCGTATGATTATTACCAAACAATCGGGTGCCAATACTGTTCAAATTTGCGAAGATGTACAAAAAGAGATGGCAAAAATACAAAAAACTCTGCCTTCGGATGTAAAAATCGAAGTCATCTACGATTCTTCCGACCACATTAAAAATTCCATCAACAGTTTGAAAGAGTCCGTGTTGTATGCTTTGTTGCTTGTGGTTTTGATTATACTGTTTTTCTTGGGCAGATGGCGGGCAACGTTCATCATTGGTATTACTATTCCTATTGCTTTGATAGTGGCGTTTATATACTTATTATTTGTAGATAGTTCGCTGAATATCATATCGTTATCTTCGCTTACAATAGCTATCGGAATGGTGGTGGACGATGCCATTGTGGTGCTTGAAAACATTGTGCGACACATCGACCGTGGCTCTAACCCGCGCGAAGCCTCCATCTATGGCACTAATGAAGTGTGGATTTCCGTTATTGCTTCTACGTTGGTGATTGTGGTGGTATTTGTGCCACTGACCATGCTTACGGGTATGGCGGGAATTATGTTCAAGGAGTTAGGCTGGATTGTAACAATTGTGATACTTACCTCTATGCTGGTAGCCATTTCGTTGACACCGATGTTGTCTTCTAAGTTGCTGAAAGGCAAAAAAGTAAAGATTGATGAAAACGGTCACATTGTAGAAGTGCCCGCTAAATATAATTGGTATCAAAAATATGTGGTTGGTTTTCTTGATAAAGTTGATAAATGGTATGCAAAAGCGTTGCACGTCTGCTTAAATCATAAAGTTATTACCATCATTTCCGTCATTTTGATTTTTGTATTGTCGCTGGTTCCCGTAGGCATGGGACTTATTGGTTCCGATTTTATGCAACAAACCGACAATGGTCGTTTGAGTGTAACAGTAGAATTAAATCGTGGTACGCGTATTGAGGAAACATTAAAGACAGCTCGCCAACTGGAAACTCGTTTTGAAGTGCTTGCCCCTGAAATTCGTCTGATTAATACTTCGGCGGGTTCTAACGACGAAGCCGGTATTTCATCTATTTTCTCATCGACCACGAACAATAGAATTTCAATGATAATAGTTTGCAATAAAAAATACGAACGTGAACGTTCTATCTTTACCATTGCTGAAGTGCTACGTAAGGAGATGGAAAATTATCCTGAAATTATCAATTATCAGTGCAATGTGTCGAGTGGTATGGGCACAACCGCTTCTACGGTAAATGTAGAAATTTACGGCTATTCGTTTGACGAAACCAATATTTTAGCAGAAAATATCAAACGTGAAATAGAAGATAAAGTTTCGGGCGCACGCAACATCAACATTGACCGCGACGAAGACCGTGCAGAATTGAAAATTACCGTGGACAAAGAAAAATTGGCGCGTCACGGATTGACTTCGGCTATGGTTTCTTCGTTTGTGCGTAACCGTGTGAATGGTATGCCTGCTGGTTTCTTGAAGGAAGACGGCGACGAATTTGATATAGTAGTACGCTTGGAAGAAGAACAGCGCAATTCCATTTCGGATGTTGAGAATCTTTCTATTCCTACACCGATGGGCGGCAAAGTAAAATTGAACGAAATTGCTCAAGTGGGTGAATATTGGACACCGCCGACTATTGCGCGAAAGGCACGACAACGTATTGTGCAAGTTCAAGTTACGCCTTATCAGACTTCGTTGGGCGAATTGGCTGTCGATATACAGAAAGTAGTAGATGGAGTTAATATTCCGCAAGGTATTACGGTGCGTTTGGCCGGAGACTACGAAGAACAACAAGAGACGTTTGGCGATATAATTTGGCTTGGCTTGCTTATTGTCATGTTGGTTTACATCGTTATGGCTTCGCAATTTGAATCGTTCTCAAAGCCTGCCATTATTATGATGGCAGTGCCGTTTGCCTTTACCGGCGTTATTTTGGCTCTGTGGATTACCGGCACGTCGCTCGATATGATTGGTGCTTTGGGCGCAATTATGTTGGTCGGAATTGTGGTGAAAAACTGCATTGTGTTAGTGGACTACACAAATTTAATGCGAGACCGTGGCTACGAATTGAATACGGCTATTGCAATGTCCGGTGCTTCACGTTTGCGTCCGGTGCTGATGACGGCTTTGACTACCATACTTGGTATGGTGCCGATGGCATTGAGTTCAGGCGAAGGTTCCGAAATGTGGAAACCTATGGGAATTGTAATAATTGGCGGGTTGCTGGTTTCTACGGTCATTACGCTTATTGTGGTGCCGGTGCTTTATGCGGTTATGTCGCGTCACGGCGAACGAAACAAGGAGATGCGCAACCGTAAAGAATTTATATTTATGCAATTAAGTGGCCAAGATAGATAACAGCGTTTTTTAAAATAAAGTATAAAAAGTGTAATTATGAAATCGGTATTTATAGTATTTAATCAAGCCAACACGGAACGTGTGGAATACATGCTCGACCAATTGAATATCAGTGGATTTACCTTTTTTGAGCAGGTTCAAGGACGTGGAACAAACGGTGGCGAACCGAGACGTGGAACGCATACATGGCCTGAAATGAACTCTGCCGTCATTACTGTTGTGGACGACGACCGTGTGCCTGAATTGTTGAGTACAATCAAAAAGTTGGACAACCGAAATAAGGAAGTCGGCGTGCGCGCTTTTGTGTGGAATATTGAGCAAACGGTTTAAAAACCAAAAGTTTATATTGCTGGAATGTGTCGGTAACCGATTGGTTGCCGACACATTTTGTCTTTTTTGCCGTTTTCGCCAAATAAAAATCGGTAAGAATTTATAATCTACGGCTATTTTTTGTAACTTTGCAATTCTGAAAAGAAAAATTGAAACTACTATTTTTGTACTATGAACATTTCTTATAATTGGTTGAAAAAATACCTGCAAACGGACGTTTCGGCAGATGAATTGGCTAAAATTCTCACTTCAATAGGATTGGAAGTAGGAATGGTAGAACAAGTGCAAACCATAAAAGGTGGGCTCGAAGGATTGGTTGTGGGTGAAGTATTGACTTGTAACAAACACGAAAATTCCGACCATCTTCATGTTACTATGGTCAATATCGGTTCGGGTGAGCCTTTGCAAATTGTTTGTGGAGCACCCAATGTAGCAGCCGGTCAAAAGGTAATTGTAGCAACCGTTGGTACTAAATTGTATCAAGGCGAAGAGACATTTACCATAAAACGCTCAAAAATACGCGGTGTTGAATCGTTTGGTATGATTTGCGCCGAGGACGAAATAGGCGTAGGAACCAGCCATGAAGGCATTATAGTGTTGCCCGCCGAAACGAAAGTAGGCATGTTGGCAAAAGACTATTTCAACGTACAAGATGATACAGTAATTGAAGTAGATATAACCCCCAATCGTGCCGATGCCATTTCGCACTACGGCGTGGCGCGCGATTTAGCAGCTTATTTTTTTTCCAAAGGACTGCCGTTTGGTCTGACACGTCCATCGGTGGACGATTTTAAGGTAGATTCAACCAAATCGAACATAGACATTGCCGTAAAAAATGCCGAAGCCTGTCTGCGCTATGCGGGTGTGGTTGTCAGTGGTGTTACCATTAAAGAATCGCCGAAGTGGTTGCAAGATACGTTGAATGTTATCGGCATACGTCCGATAAATAATGTTGTGGACATTTCCAATTATTTGCTGCACGCTTTCGGGCAACCGCTTCATACATTCGATGCTGACAAAATAGAAGGTGATAAAATTGTGGTACGCACGGCTCAAGAGGGCGAAAAATTCGTAACGTTGGACGGTGTGGAGCGCACGTTGTGTGCCAACGATTTGATGATTTGCGATGCCACGAAACCGATGTGTATCGCCGGCGTTTTTGGTGGTTTGGATTCGGGCATTACCGATGCAACGACTTCCGTATTCATTGAAAGTGCCTATTTTAATCCGGTGTTTATTCGCAAAACGGCGCGCCGTTTTGGATTGCATACGGACGCAAGTTTTCGTTTTGAGCGCGGAGTTGACCCCAATCAGATAATTTATGTGTTAAAATTGGCGGCATTGATGATAAAAGAGTTGGCAGGCGGCGAAATTGCATCGGAAATTACCGATATTTACCCGTCTCCAATCAACGATTTTACCGTTACGGTGTCGATAGCGAAAATGGATAGTTTGATAGGTAAATCACTTGGACGCGAAACGATAGAAAAAATTCTCAAAGGATTGGAAATAAAAGTGTTATCTTTTGAAAATGATACTTATACTTTATCTGTTCCTTCATACCGTGTTGATGTGCAGCGCGATGTGGATATTATTGAAGATGTTTTGCGCATTTACGGCTACAACAATGTTGAAATTAGTTCCAAAGTCAATTCCAGCCTGAATTACGGTGAAAAACCGGATACGAACAAGCTCCAATATTTGGTTTCCGAACAGCTTTCTTCGTGCGGATTTTATGAAATACTCAATAATTCACTCACAAAAACACTCTACTACGAGCGTTTAAAACAGTATCCGTTGGAGAGGTGCGTAAAATTGATGAATCCGTTGAGCAACGATTTGGGTGTTATGCGTCAAACATTACTGTTCGGCGGTTTGGAGAGCATTGCTTACAATATCAACCGTCAAAATGCCGATTTGAAATTTTACGAATTGGGCAACTGCTATTGGTACGATGCCACGAAAGGCAAAGATGACGATGCGCTGTCGCACTATGGCGAAAACTACCGTTTGGGCTTGTGGCTAACGGGTAAACGTGCCATGCAGAGTTGGTTGCGTCCAAGCGAAAAGACATCGTTTTACGAATTGCGCGCTCATACCGACAATGTATTGCGAAAAATGGGCATTGCAGTGGATAGTTTGAAATTGGTTGATTCAGACGATGAACTCTATTCGGAGGCTTTGTTATTGAAAACCGCTTCGGACAAAACTTTGGGAACCATAGGAATTGTAAAACCTGAAATTCTTCGCTGGTTCGATATTTCTGTGCCGGTCTATTTTGCCGAATTAGATTGGAATTGTTGCCTGCGCGAGGGCGGAAAACATAAAATTGTTTACAAGGAAATATCTAAATTCCCCGAGGTAAAGCGCGATTTAGCCTTGTTGGTTGACAAAAATATCAAGTTTTTCGATATTGAAAAGGTAGCGTTCGATGTAGAAAGAAAATTACTGAAAAAGGTTTCCTTATTTGATGTTTACGAAGGTAAAAATTTGGAAGACGGCAAAAAATCGTATGCTGTAAATTTTGTGTTGCAAGATAAAGAAAAGACATTGACCGACAAACAGATAGATTCTATTATGCAACGTCTTATTAAAGCATTTGAAGAAAAACTGAACGCAAAATTACGTTGATATATTTCTTTAAGAGCAAATAAATCCCGATTATTTAGCACAAAATTGGCGCAAGTAAGAAAACTTGCGCTAAATAGGGGTATTTTAAATAAAAAACATTTATTATGATGAACCAAAAGAAGAGGAAGAGTCAGCAGAATAAGAATAACAAAATAAATAAAATACTTATAAAGAAAAGTTTTATTGTGGGATTTATTAGTACCCTTTTGACTGTTATAGTGGCTAAAACAATTGGGCTAACGTTTTCTACAATAAAACCTATGGGGTGGGAAGAGATAGGAAATAACGCCTTTTTCTTTTTGATTATATTTTTTTGGTTAGTGGTTTGTTTTATTATATCTTGAAACATAACTAACCTTTGCTCAGCGTAGGCTCTGCCTATATTGTGGTATAGAAACAGGCATTCACGCTTATAAAAAACATAAAATTGGCACAAATCTATTCAGTTATGAAACTGAACAAATAAAAAAGGGCAGGTAAGTAAACTTGCACCAAATAAGGGACTCTGATGAAGAATAAAATAAAAAGTAAGCAACAACATTTATATAGATGTAAAGTCTATATAATCAGTTTTTTTTTTTTTTACTATTTACAATCGTAAAACATTTATTATTTGGTGATACTTCTGGAAGAGGGCTTTCTTTTGCAGATAAAACGCCATATACTTGGCATGATATATGGGTTAATTTTCCAAATATTTTATTAAGAACAATTTTAATTAGTGCATTTGTAGGGACAATCTTTGTTCAACTAAAGAAAAAACAAGAACAAGATATTGAAGCTGCTCGTAAACGAATAGCCGCACGTGAGAAAGATGGTGAAGATTCAAAAAATCTTGTGGATGAAATAGTAAAAGACGTGATGCAAAATAGTAAACAAGCGAAAAGCAAAGACGAGAAAGAATAATTTAGCTCAGTGTAGTTGCTCTGCTCAGGGTGCAAATTTAT
>DUQS01000005.1 GCA_012837685.1 Bacteroidales bacterium | reverse complement strand
GCTTTTTGTATAAGTTGCGTAAGGCGCTCACCGATACATTTTTCAGGGTCAATTAGTACGGCGAACAGTTTTTTACCTGCTTTCGTTTTGTCAATAATATAGTGGTAAACGGTTGACATATCATTTTACAATCCAAACCAATACAAATTCGGGAAATACACGATAGTGAATAATGTAGTCGGTGGGCTGTTTGCTGCATGTTTCGCGGGCTTCCATAGTTCCTTCAAGGTAGGGGTGAAACACGTCAATATGCAGGTCGGCTACGAAATCGACTTTTTCCTTTCCGATAATTTTGTACAAAGCTTCTTTGGCTGCCCACATCAGCGTAAGTTGTGTTTTTTCGGTGCGCACGTCCACATAGCTCTGTTCCATTTCGGAGAGAAATCTCGTTTTAACGCGTTCCACTTTTTCCGAAATTTTCTCAATGTCAATGCCGACTGCTGCTGTGGGATGAAGCAAAATTGCAGCATAATTTCCTGTATGTGTGATGCTTATTGAATATGAGCGGTCGGTAAGATAGGGCTTACCGTTAGCTTCGTAGGCGATTGTTTTGGTTTTTCCAAGTACGCTGTTTAGTAGTGCGCGCGTTGCCAAAAATTCCAATTGGCGTTTTTTACTGCCAAATTGTTCTATCTGTGCGCTGATAATTGGGTCGTTGTCCAGCAAATCAAGCAACTCTTCTTTGGTTTCTGTTATTTCCCATAAAGCCAAAATAGCGTTGTCGGTGACTGTTTCATTTAGTATTACCATATTTTTTGTTTGTTATTAATTTTTCCACGAAAAAGATTCTATCAGTTGTATAATGTCCTTGTGTATAAATTCGTAGACAGGTTGAATGGAGTCAAAGTTTGGTAAGTTGTTGAAATAGAGCGCTCCGCGAAAAAAATGAGAAACACTGTCCGTTAAAAAAAATTGTGTCGGCGAAGCTGTATTGCCACTAATATCGTATAAAATGCCGTAAACGTGTGCGTCGGCGTTTTCAAACAGACGTTCGTTGATAGATTCCGCTTTGATAGTGTGTTTATAAACCAATTCACGCGACTCTTCAGTAATTTTTCTAAATTCCGCCGGAGTAATGCTTTTGTAGCTGCAATGAATGTTGGCGTTCAGTTTGGGATAGCTGATATCAATCCAGTTTTTTTGGTCTTTCCGATATGAATTGGGGGTTATTTCTGCTTGAGTGGAACAATCGAACGAGCAAGGAATGTCCGTCTTGCTTTTTTTGTAAGTAGCTTCGGTCAAATCAATGCGGTAGTAGCCGTAAGGGCGCGGGTAAGGCTGATTGCAGGCAGATAACCACAATCCGACAACGCCTAACAAACAGAAAAATCCTATTTTAATTATCTTTTTCTTCATCTTCTGTTTTGTCGCCAATAATCAGTTTTATCTTTTTGATGCGCCGATTGTCTGCTGCCAATACTTCAAATGTGTAATTTTTGTAGAACAGTTGTTCGTTTTTCACGGGAATTTCGCCTTTTATTTCCAGCAACAGACCTGCCAACGTGTCGGCTTCTTCGGCTATTTCATCAAATTCCGAAAGAGCTATGCCAGTGGCTTTTGCAAAGTCGTTCAGCAAAATTTTCGCTTCAAAAATGTATGTTTTTTCGTCTATTTTGGTGTAGAGCTGTTCTTCTTCGTCGTATTCATCGCTGATGTCGCCAACCACTTCTTCGAGTATGTCTTCTAGAGTTACAATGCCCGATGTGCCACCAAATTCATCGACCACAACTGCCATGTGCACTTTGTTGGTTTGAAATTCTTGCAACAAATCGTCAATCATTTTTGTTTCCGGCACAAAATAGGCAGGGCGTATTAGTGTTTGCCATTTAAAAGTGTTATTTTTGTTTAGGTGCGGTATCAAGTCTTTTATAAATAAAATGCCACGAATGTTGTCGTCGCTTTTGTCGATGATAGGAATGCGCGAATAGCTCCATTCTACAATGGTTTTCAGCACTTCATCAAAAGGTGTGCGTATGTCAATGGTAATCATATCCAATCGCGAAGTCATTATGTTGGCGACCGTTACGTTGCCGAAGCGCACAATACCTTCCAAAATCTCTTTTTCCTTGTCAATGGCATCGGTGGTGAGTTCCAATGCTTGTGACAGTTCATCGACCGACAAATTGTTGTGCGAATGCGTGGAAAGTTTGCGGTTTACCAATCCCGTAGAACCTACCAATATTTTAGCGAACGGTCGTACCAGCGATTGCAACACTTTCAGGGCAGGAGCAAAACGTTCGGTAACTTTTACCGCATTTTTCGAAGCGTACACTTTGGGCATTATTTCGCCGAACAACAGCAGTACAAAGGTAATGATAACAGATTGCACAACAAATTTCCACACCGGCGTGAGATTGAACAGATTGTCGATGAGATAAGCACCGAGTACCGTAATCGCTACATTTACGAAGTTGTTGGTAATCAGTATTGTAGCTAATAAATAATCTGATGATTCGCGCAGTTGCAGGGCGGTACGTGTGTTTTCGGTGTTTGCCGACTCCAAATAGTTAAGCTCTTGGGGAGAAAGTGAAAAAAAACCGGTTTCCGAAGCCGATACAAAACCGGACACGCAAAGCAATAAAATAATGATAATCAATATTAATCCGTCTGAAAAAGTAAACGGATTGACAATGCTCAAAAGCGTTAAAGGAATACTATCCAAAATAATAATGAATTAATGAAACAAAAAAGGACAGAAACAATCTGTCCTTGCAAAAGTAATCATTTTTAATGAGATAAAGGATTTTCCATCCTATTTTTCATTAAAATGGTAAATCATCGTTGATTTCTTCAACGTCAGGTTCTTCATTAACAATAGGAGTAGCACTTTCAGCAGCAGCTTCACTGCTTTGTTGCTCGCGTTTGCCAAGCATTTGCATGTTTTCGGCATAAATCTCTGTTATGTAGCGTTTTACGCCTGTTTTATCTTCATACGAACGGGTTTTTATTTTACCTTCGATGAAAATTTGGCTGCCTTTTCTCACATATTTTTCGGCTATTTCCGCAAGATTTCTCCAAAGAACAATGTTATGCCATTCTGTTCTATCCGGAACTTGAGTTCCGTTAGCCATTGTATAACCTCTTTCCGTTGTTGCCAATGGAAAATTAGCCACTGCTACACCTTTTTCTAAATAACGCACATCGGGATCTTTTCCTACATTCCCAATTAAAAAAACTTTGTTAACTGACATAATGGTATTAATTAAATAAGTGATTGAAATGTGAGGTCAAAGTAACGATTTTTTTTTTATTCTAACAAATAATTTCGTATAAATTTAAACCAGAAATTTATAAATAACTGAAAATCAGCGCTTTAATTTATTTTCCGTGCATGCGTATTTTTATGTTAGTCAACACTTTTTTGGTATAAAGCGGAAAATCGCCCTGCATCATCCAGCCGTAATAACCGATGTCTTTGCTCAACACGTCTTCTACTTTTTGTCCTTTGTATTTCCCGAAGTTAAACACTTCTTCGTTCTTTTCGTTATAGATGATGCGCCCTGCAAAGTCGGCGTTTTCATTGAATGAAGTGTATTTCGAGAGAAATTCGATGTTGTTTTGGAGGGTCGGGTAACGGTCGAGTTGCGCTTTCAACACTTCGTAAGTGGCTTGCGTGTCTGCCGCAGAACTGTGTGCGTCTTCTAAAATTTTGTCGCAATAGAATTTGTAAGCTGCGCTAAGCGTGCGTTGCTCCATTTTGTGAAAAATCACTTGTACATCAATAAAATTGTGTTTTTTCAGGTCAATATCCACGTCTGCACGTAGAAATTCTTCAGCCAATAGTGGAATATCGAACCGATTGGAGTTGTAGCCGGCAAGGTCGCAACTTTCAAAATCGGTTGCTATCAATTTAGCCACTTGCTTGAATGTTGGGCAATTTGCGACATCGTCATCGTAAATACCGTGTATAGCCGATGCCTGTTCGGGTATGGGGCATTCAGGGTTGATGCGTATGGTTTTACTCTCTTCCATGCCATTGGGCGACACTTTCAAGTACGAAATTTCTACAATGCGGTCGGATACGATATTAATACCGGTAGTTTCTAAATCGAAGAAAATAATGGGCTTTTTGAGATTTAAGTTCATAATTGATAAGTTATTTTTCGTTCGTAACTAATGTTTTCAAATAATTTTCCAACCTATCCATGCCTATTTTTATATTTTCGATGGAGTTGGCATACGAAAAACGGATAAAACCTTCACCTTCCGTGCCGAAATCAATACCTGGAGTTACTCCCACATGCGCTTTTTCCAATAAATCGAAAGCGAATTTATAAGAATTAGAAGTAAATCGGCGTGCATCAGCGAAAATATAGAAAGCACCTTGCGGTTCGGTGTGAATGACAAATCCCATCTGTTTGAGTCGTTCGAGCATATATATTCGGCGTTCGTTGTAGGTGTTGCGCATCTGTTTTACGTCTCCATCGGCATATTTCAAAGCGGCAATTCCAGCTCGTTGTGCAATGCTTGATGCACAAATGAAAAGGTTTTGTTGCAGTATTTGCAGGGAGCGCATGTAGCGTTTCGGTGCAATGAGGTAACCCAAACGGAGACCTGTCATAGCAAATCGTTTGGAAAATCCGTTCAGTACGAAAGCGTTATCGGTATATTCCAAAATAGAGTGGGTGCGACCTTCTTGGTACACAAGACCGTGATAAATTTCGTCTGAAATAATGGGAATGCCTGTTTTGGCAATAGATTTCATTAAATCTTCGCTCAACAGTGTGCCTGTGGGGTTCATTGGCGAATTAATGAAAATAGCACTCGTTTTGGGCGTAATACATTTGGCAATATCGTCCAAATCGTATTCGTAATTATTATCGGCGCGCAACGGCACCAATACGGGTTTGGCGTGAGCAGCTAAAACAAAGTTTTTGTAACACGCATAACCAGGATTAGACAGAATAACTTCCGAATCGACATCGCACAGAAGTAACATAGTTAGCAATATAGCCGGCGAACTGCCAGATGTTACAACAATGCATTCAGGATCGACTGTTACATTATATTCGGAGTGGTAAAATTCGGCAATGGCAGTGCGCAATTCAGGCAAACCCAGTGAATGAGTGTAGTGCGTGTCATGCGCATCGAAAGCTGCTTTTGCAGCATCGACGGCACATTGCGGCATATCGAAGTCCGGTTCACCTACTTCTAAATGAATAATGGAAAAACCTTGTCGCTGGAGTTCGTTGGCTCGCTCCAGTATATCCATTACGATAAAGGAAGTCATTTGGTTGACAGACCTGTGTGTACTCATTTTTTTAGTCTATGGCAATGTGTTGGGCTTCTATCTCTTCTTGTAAGAAAATAGATGCAGATGATTTGAATTTTTCGGGCGATTCGGTAGTTAAAAATTTCACTGTGCCGTTTTTAGAACATTTTTTCTCCATTTCCGGATGGTTTGCCAAGTAGTTTCGCAAACTCCGTGCAACAATATCGCCTTGTGGAACAATGCGTACGTTCTTCGGTGTGTAATTCTTTATTTTTGGCAACAATAGCGGATAGTGCGTGCAACCCAAAATGAGTGTATCTATTTTTGGGTTACGTTCTATGATGCGCGAGATGTGCTTTTTCACAAAATAGTCGGCGCCTTCCGTTAGGTGTTCGTTGTTTTCAATCAGCGGCACCCACATGGGGCACGCTTCGCCCGTAACGTTAATGTCGGGGGAAAATTTGCCTATTTCCAGCACATACGATTGTGATTGTATAGTGCCTTCGGTAGCCAAAATACCGACATTGCGACTTTGAGTGAGGCTTCCCACGATTTCGGCTGTTGGACGTATCACACCAAGTACGCGGCGGTTAGAATCTAACTTCGGCAAATCGTGCTGTTGTATGGTGCGTAAAGCTTTAGCTGAGGCGGTGTTGCAAGCCAAAATGACCAAATGACATCCTTGCTCGAACAGTTTGGTAACGCACTGAAGCGTATAGGCATAAACAACTTCAAACGAACGGTTGCCATAGGGCGTGCGGGCGTTGTCGCCCAAATAGAGATAGTCGTATTCCGGTAGTTCGTGGCGGATTTTTTCCAAAATGGTCAAGCCGCCGTAGCCCGAATCGAAAACGCCAATAGGCCCAATATGTTGGGGAAGGGTTTTCATTGCTATTTGGTTTTTAGTTCATTTTTTACCTGTTGGGTAATGTCTGTGCAAAGTTCGTCGGCGTAGAGTGGCGTTGTTTTGTCGAACACAATACTAATTTGCTGCATTTCGGCAACTTTTTTAATGGCATTTTGCACCGTTTGCTCAATGTCGTTGTAGCCTTTGGAGCGTTCGTTTTCCAACTCTTTCATATAGCGCAGTTTAAAGGTCGCTAAACGTTCTTCATATTCCGTAATTTCGGTTTGCAACGCCATTTTTAGAGCATCTTTCATCTCTTTGGCGTGTTTCATGTACTCTTTTACCTTTTGATGGTATTCGTTTTCCATACGGTTGTATTCCGC
Organism: Bacteroidales bacterium; assembly: GCA_012837685.1. Lineage (GTDB taxonomy): Bacteria > Bacteroidota > Bacteroidia > Bacteroidales > Paludibacteraceae > DUQS01. Next base: position 33,911 of record DUQS01000005.1, on the reverse strand, counting down.
ATTGTACAAAGCAAGGTCGGCTTGATACTTTTTTTCTATTTCGGCGGTTTGCGGCATGGCGTTAATCAAGGCTTGCCTGTCAACATAGCCTATACGAAGTTCTTGCGCCTGTGTGGTGAGCGTACCAATGGCAAGGAGTGCTGCAATAATAAATGTCTGTTTCATACGTCGGGGTTTATCTAAAAAAAGGCTACACGGAGGCAGCCTTTTTCTTATTGTTTAAGCGATTTATTGTAAAATGCCCAATTCTTTTTTTACCATCGCAGTAACGTCTATCACTTTGTCCGATTTGTAGAGAACTTCGCCGCCTGTTTGGAAAATGAACATAAAATTGTTCTTTTTGCCTACTGCGGTTATGGCGTTCTGTACTTTTTCGCGCATAGGTTTAATGAGTTCCTGCTGTTTTTGTTGGAAACTGGCTTGTATTGTTTCGTAAGCAGTTTGCACACGTTGTTGCATTTCAGCCAATTTTTCTTCTTCCATTTTGGCAATAGCGTCTGTCATGTTCGGTTTTTCCTTCTGGTACTTTTCGTAAGCTATTTTTATTTCGTCTTGAAGCCCTTGAAGGTATTTTTTGTTCTCTTCGCCGTATTTTGTCATAGTCTTTTCATACTCGCTGACTTCCGGCAATAACATCATGATTTCTTCAGCGTTAACGGAACCGAATTTCATATCTTGCGCCATGATGGCAATGGGTAAAACAAGTGCTGCTAAAATAAAAGCAATTTTTTTCATTATTGATTATTTTTAAAATTGTGAATAGATTAATTTAAGTCTGCAAAGTTACTATTTTATTTTGAATATCCAAGTTTGTCGAGCACCTCATCGCTGATGTCTAACTTGGGCGATGCGAAGATAAGATTCATGCTCGAAGCTTTGTCCAAAACCATTTGGTAGCCTTTTTCGTTGCAAACGGCTTGCACGGCGTTGTAAATTTCTTCTTGCATGGGTTTCATCAAGCTTTCGCGTTTTTTGAACAAATCACCTTCCGCTCCAAAATATTTGCGTTTCAGTTCGTTAGCAGCTTTTTCTTTGGCTATTATTTCTTCCTCGCGCTGCTTTTTCATCTCTTCCGATAGAAATACCACTTCCGTTTGGTAATTTTTGTACATGGTTTGCACTTCTATCAGTTTGTTTTCTACTTCTTTTTCCCATCTTTTCGAAAGTTGGGTCAGTTGTTCGTTGGCGGTTTCGTACGCCGGAATGGCTTTCATGATGTATTCCATATCCACGAGCGCAAATTTTTGCGCATGACCAATTCCAATTGCCGACAGGCAAATGATTAGGGTTGTTAAAATCTTTTTCATAATCGGTTGTTTTTTATACGTTTGTTATTTTTACGTCAAAAACCTTGCCAAACTTATTTGTTTTGGTCAGGAAACGTTAAAATTCTTGTCCTAAAATAAAGTTGAAGTGGCTTCCACTACGCGATGTGCTGCCGTTTATAGGGTCAAATCCCCAGCCCCAATCGACTCCTAAAAGTCCGAACATGGGCAAGAACACACGCACGCCCACTCCGGCTGAACGTTTAAGGTCGAATGGGTTGAACTCTTTAAATTCAGCCCAACAGTTACCGGCTTCCAAAAATGTCAGAGCCCAAATGGTGGTCTGTTCTTTCAGCAAAATAGGATACCGCAACTCCAACGTTAGTTTTGTGTATAGGTTACCGTTGTAAACGCCATTTTTGATGGGTGTGAGCGAACCTGCTTCGTAGCCACGCATACTGACGCTTTCCGTTCCTGCAGTGGTGTAGCCCGACATACCGTCTCCGCCGACATAGAACTTTTCAAATGGAGAACGTTTGTTTTTGTTGAAGTAGCCTAAAAAACCGTAGTCGGCGCGAGCCATCAGCACTAACTTTTCATCTTTGGTTACCGGTATGAACATTTTTGCATTGATTTTCCATTTGTGGTACTCTATCCATTTGTAGCGTTGAGGGTCGTCATCAGGCATATTTTCGTATTTATCGCCTTCAAACAAAGAGTAGGGAGGCGTAATGTTGAGCGACATAGTGAATGATGAGCCTCGGCGGGTGTAAATGGGATTACTGATAGAGTTACGCATGAAAGTGATGCCCAGCGACAAGTTGTTGGACACGCCTGTAGAAAATCCGAAATAGCCTTTAGGCCAATCTTTGCAGTCGTAGCGTTGGTACGACAATTCGCCGAGGAATGAAAAATAGTCGTCCGGCCATTTCAACCGTTTACCGAAAGTAGCAGCGATACCCAAAGTTTTCAGGTAGATATTTTTGTCGTAGTTCGCTGTGTAGTTATAGTTGTCATAGTCGTTGTAATACGAATTGTAGTACGAATTGATATTGTCGTCGTAGGCGTTGCGGTAGCGTTTACTTAAGCCGCTTTGTATGGAGTAGTAAGCCGACAAAGAAAATGAATTTGGACGTTTGCCGCCCAACCACGGTTCGTAGAACGAAATGCTGTAGTTTTGGTAGTAAACACCGTTAGTTTGTGCGCGGATACTGAAAGTTTGTCCTTCGCCCTGTGGCAAAATCTTATACATTTCAGGTTTGAAAAGATTTTGTATAGCGAAATTGGTAAATTTCAATGCCAATGAAAACACAATACCTGATTGACCGTATCCTGCCGAAAACTCTATTTGGTCGCTCGATTTTGTTTCTAAATTATAAGTAATGTCCACCGTGCCGTCTTCAGGATTAGGTTGTATATCTACTCCTGAGAAAAGTTTTTCTTCATCGAATTGCTTCATTTGTGCCAATTCGCGCAGGGTGCGCACCAAATCGGATTGACTGTAGAGATTGCCCGGTTTTGTGCGTAGTTCGCGACGGATAACATGCTCGTAAATGCGCGTGTTACCGACAATGTTCACTTTGTTAATAGTGGCAGGTTTCCCTTCGTACATGCGCATTTCGTAGTCTATGGAGTCATTTTCGATATTTACTTCTACCGGGTCGATGTTGAAAAAGAGGTAGCCGTTGTCGCGGTAAAGTGTTGCCACGGCGTCTTCGTCTTCGTTGAGGCGTTTGTTGAGCTGTTTCAGATTATAGGTATCGCCACGTTTGATGTTAAGTACTTGATTGAGAAAATCGCTCGAATAGAGCGTGTTACCCGTCCATTTGATGTGGCGGAAGAAATATTTTTTACCTTCGTTTACGTCCAAATAGATATCAACGCGGTTGTCGCTATATTTGGCAACACTATCGAACGTGATGACCGCATCGCGGTAGCCTATCTCGTTGTATTTGGCGATGAGAAGATTTTTATCGTTTTCATATTCTTTGGCGATGTATTTTTTACTGCGAAAAAGATTGAGAATGTTTTTTGAACGGTTTGTCTTTTTCATAGCCCTGTCTATCTGGTTGAGCGATAATGCTTTGTTGCCCGTAACATAGATTTCGTGAACTTTTACTTTCGCTTTTTTATCAACACTAATGTCCAAAATAATACTGCCGGGTTGTTGTTTGTCGTTTTTCTGATAGATAGCTACTTCTGCATTGTGATAGCCTTTTTCGGCTACCGCTTTTTTTATGATGAGTTTTGTGCGGTCAATCAGGTCGGGTGTCAGTTGGCTGCCTTTGGAAATGTTTAATTTGCCTTCAATATCTTCCTGTTCTGATTTTTTGAGACCGAAATAATTGACTTGCGAGATGCGCGGACGTTGTTTAAGTTGAATTTCCAACCATACGCTGTCGTTGGTTACTTTAGTGGCTAAAATTTTTACATCGGAAAAATAACCTTGTTTCCAAAAGCGTTTTACGGCACCGGTAATTTCTGCCCCGGGAATTTTTATCTCTTGTCCAACCGAAAGTCCTGAAAATCCTATCAAAACGTATTCTTCGTAATTTTCAGTTCCGGTTACTTTTATGTCGGCAATGGTTTTTGTGCCAAGCGGTAAAGTGTAATCGACTTCAACCGTTTGGGGCTGAAGCGTTTCCGCTGTGGTTTGCGCTTTTGCCTTGCCAAATAGGCATATGATAAAAGCTATAATAAAGAAAATGAGGTATTTATTATTCATTTAGCTGTTCGCTTGTTTTTCCAAAACGGCGTTCTCTTTGTTGATAATCAACTATGGCTTTATAAAATTCTTCTTCTCTAAAATCCGGCCAATGTATAGGCGTGAAATAGAGTTCGGTGTAAGCAATTTGCCACAAAAGAAAATTGCTTATGCGCATTTCACCGCTGGTACGTATCATCAGGTCGGGATTCGGTATGTTAGCGGTGTTGAGATGGTCGTTTATGGTTGTTTCGTTTATTTTGTCGGGTGTAATTTTCCCATTTTTTACTTTTTCAGCTATTTTACGCATGGCATCGGTCAATTCCCAACGTGAGGAGTAACTTAATGCCAAAATAAGCGTTAGCCCTGTGTTTACAGAAGTTTCGTCAATACATTGGCGAAGCCGTTTTTGCGTTTCTATGGGCATTTTATCAATATTGCCGATGGCTAAAAGACGAATATTGTTTTTGTGAAATGTTGGTGTCTCTTTTTTTATGTTTTCGACAAGCAAATCCATCAGCGCATCTATTTCTTCTTGCGGTCTGTTCCAATTTTCAGTCGAAAAAGTGTAAAGTGTCAGATATTTGATGCCAAGTTCGGTGGCGGCTTCGGTTACTTTGCGTACCGACACCACGCCGTTTTGGTGCCCAAAAATGCGGTCACAGCCACGCTCCTTCGCCCAGCGTCCGTTGCCGTCCATAATGATAGCCACGTGAGAGGGAAGTTTCGTTTTGTCTATTTGCTCTTTGTAACTTGGCATTTTTATTATCTCTGCAATTTGTATCTTGTGTTTTTATAATATTCCGGTTGATTTCGTCGGCAAGGTGCGCAATCTTTCCAAAAATTATAAGAAATGCTTAGCGAAGCACTTGAAAACCAATCTTTATTATTAAACAAACCTTTGCCGTTTAGTCTATCAGGGTCGTGTAAATTGTCAAAATTGTCAGTCATCAGCTTATGCATTCGCCACGATAGCCCAAAATTCAACCGCTTGGTGGCTTTTACTTTCATACCCAATCCGAACGGAATGTTTGGTGCTATACCATAGCTGTGTATCGTCAATCCTACGCCGGCAAAAATGTAAGGCGTAACTCGTTTAGCGGTTTTATCGTATTTTTTTATGCCGTAATTGAAGAAATTAAATTCTCCCATTATGCTGATGTCGCCAAAAACAGTCCTTGAAGCCGGTATATTGTAAAAAGCCGGTATGTCTGTTGCGCCGCCGTAGGCTTGCAAAGCTATTTCCCACCGTCCGTCAATGATATATTTGCCAAAAGCTCCAAAACAAGGACGTGTTCCTTTGAAAAGAGTCGGATTGCTGTCGCCCAAATAAAAAGAACCGCCTCCTAAAAGACCGATATCCAACTTATAATCGTCCTGCGCTGTTGCCGAAACTGACGCTAAAAAGCTGAAAATGAGCAAAAACGTTCTGAAATATCTTCTCTTCATCATTCTTAAAAATTCTATTGCGTCTAATAGAACGTTTATTATTTTCAAAAATTGCTACAAATGTAGTCATTTTATTCCAAAAAAACAGAATAATACGTTTTTCAAGTCGTTTTTTTTACAAAAAAGGATGTTACCGACAGTTGTGGCAACAATTAACTTTTTTGTCGAATAATAAATAGGCGAAAACAGCCTTTGTTTTGCCTAAAACCATTATATTTGCACAAAAATTTGGATTGATATATTAAAAAAATTAAAAATTATGCGTACTCTTGCCCAAATTATTTCGGTAGTTCTTCAGCCATTATTTATTCCGCTATACGGCATGCTTTTGCTGTTTTACCTGCCTATGTATCGAATGTTTTACACATTTAATCAAAAAATGTTTATATTTGGAGGTGTAGCGTTGTTCACGGCTATAATCCCTTTGCTTATCATTTTACAACTCATTAAACTGAAAAAAGTGAAGGATTTTTTTATTGCCGATAAAAATGAGCGCACACTGCCTTATGTAGTTTGTTTTTTCTGTTATCTGCTTTGCGCAGTATTTTTGTGGTGGATTAATATTGATTTTTGGGTGGTGAATGTGATGTTTGGTGCAACTTTGAGCCTTGTGCTGCTAATGGCAGTTAATTTTTTTTGGAAAATCAGCGCACACATGAGCGGTATAGGAGGTTTGTGCGGTGCTATTTTTGCAGGTAGTATTCTTATGTTTGCCAATCCCGTTTCTCTTTTTGCGGTAATTTTGTTGCTGTCGGGCGTGCTGGCATCGTCCCGCATCTACCTTAAAGCTCATACATTGGGGCAAACGTGTGGCGGTTTCTTTCTGGGTTTTTGCTGTACGTTTATTTTTGCTTTGTTATGAAATTGTTTCGTTTTATGATAATTGCCGTTTTGCTGACGGGTTCAATTGCTGTCGGTGCGCAAACTATTCCTACTTTGCAGCAAAAGCTCAAAGGTGCAGTAGTGGCGTATGCTGTAACTGATGTAGCAACGGGCAAACCGTTAGCGCAATGGCAAGAAACAACCGCCATAACGCCGGCTTCCATCACGAAATTGATAACTACTGCTTCGGCACTTGAAATGTTGGGCGCTGATTATCGTTTTAAGACTTATTTGGAGTACGATGGTGTTTTGAAAGACAGTGTACTCGAAGGTAATCTTTATGTGCGCGGTGGCGGCGACCCTACGTTGGGTTCTGAATTTTTGGGCGACCCGAATTTTATGTCAGCTTGGATGGATGCTGTTCGTTGTGTTGGAATTGCCAAAATATGTGGCGATGTGGTGGCAGATGCGTCGGCTTATGATAATGAGGGTTTTAATCCGCGTTGGACGTGGATGGATGTGGCTAACTATTATGCGTCGGGAGTGTATGGTATTTCCATTGCCGACAACACGCTTCATATTATGCTGAAAACAAATGCGGCGGGGACGGTACCTGAAATTCAGCAACTTAATCCGAATATTCCCGAATTGGTAATAGAAAATTACTTGCGGGCTGAAAAAATAAATTTCGATAGTGCCTATCTGTACGGTTTGCCGTTGTCAAATGTCCGCACTTTGCGTGGTGCAATTCCCTGCAATAGGCAAAATTTTGTGGTGCGTGGCGATATTCCAAATCCGCCACTCTATTTGGCGCAATTGTTCAAGCAAAATTTGGAAGAAAATGGCGTTACCGTTTCGGGAAAAGCGGCAGTAACTTGGGATACGCAACCACGGAATTTGTTTTTTACCCATTATTCGCCTTTGCTGAAAGATATAGTGAAAGTAATCAATTTTTACAGCAATAACCATTACGCCGAACACCTTTTCAAACAAATTGCTTTTGTACAAACGGGTAATGGGTCGAATGAAGCAGCCCGACATTGCATCAAAAATTTTTGGCAAAGCAAAGGGCTGGATGTTAGTAGTTGTTTTCAGTACGATGGTTCCGGATTGGCGCGTGAAAATATGTTTACGGTGCAGTTTTTCAACGATGTGCTGCTTTATATGAAAACCAAAAGTCGTAACACTGATAGTTTTGCGATGTCGTTGCCAAAAGCCGGCAAGGAAGGTACGGTACGCAACTTATTCAAAGGCAAGAATTTGCAAGAGAATATGTTTTTGAAAAGTGGAAGTATGTCGCGCGTGCAAAGCTATTCGGGCTATATTGAAAGCGGAACACATCACTATGCCGTTACTGTGGTGGTGAATAATTTTTTGCAATCGCGCGCTGTTGTTGTAAAAGAAATACAAGAATGGCTGTTGGATGTGATGAAAACGAAAAAATGAAATCTCAGATTTTTCATATTGCCGAAACCACTTCAACCAATGATGTGTTGAAAAAAATGTTGCTCAAAAATGCCCTTGAAGAAGGTTTTACCGTGGTAGCCGATTTTCAGACAGCCGGTCGGGGGCAAGCTGCCAAAAAGTGGGAATCGGAGCGTGGAAAAAATTTGTTGTTCAGTACTGTTTTTTATCCTTCCGATGTGCCGATTCAACAGCAGTTTCTCTTTTCAAAAGCGATGGCGTTGGGCTTGCGTTCGGCACTTACCGAATTGTTGAACGAAGAAGTACGCATCAAATGGCCTAACGATATTTATTGGCACGATAAAAAATTGTGCGGCATACTTATCGAAACGTCTGTGTCGGGCGGATTTATGACACAAGTTATTGTGGGAGTGGGAATTAATGTTAATCAAACGCAATTTGTCAGCGATGCGCCAAATCCCGTGTCCATGTGCCAAATAGCCGGCAAAGAGTTTGACCGCAACACGGTGCTTGAAAAAGTAGTGGCAGCCATGTTGTTTGAAAATTCAAATAGAGACGCGAATTTGCAACGCCGCTATTTCGAAGCGCTCTATCGCAACGAAGGTTATCATCCGTTTTACTTAAAAGCGTTGGGGCAAACGGTACAAGCTAAAATTGTAAGTGTTGAGCCGTCGGGTGTAATGTGTTTGGAAACGGTTGACCGACAGCGTTTTGATTGTTATTTCAAAGAAGTTGAATTTGTGCTATGACTAAAAAACGGCTGCGAATTTTCGCAGCCGTTTTTGGTTTTTGATTTATGTTATTGACTTAAAAAGCGTCGATAATAGCTTTAAAATCGTTGGCTTTGAGCGATGCGCCGCCAATTAAACCGCCATCAATGTCAGGATTGGCAAATAAGCCTTTGGCATTGCTGCTATTGCAACTGCCACCGTAGAGAATGGAGCAATTTTCAGCTACTTTTTTGCCGTATTTTTCAGCTATTAAGCTACGAATGTAAGCGTGCATTTCTTGTGCTTGTTCAGGGGTGGCGGTCAGTCCCGTACCAATAGCCCAAACGGGTTCGTAAGCCAACACAATTTTACCGAAATCTTCGGCACTTAGATTGAATACAGAACCTTCCAATTGTGCTTTAACAACAGCATTTTGCTTGTTGGCTTCGCGTTCTTCTTTCACTTCTCCAATGCAGAAAATCGGTTTTAAATCATTGGCTAAAGCAAGTCGAACTTTTTCTTTAAGAATGTCGTAAGTTTCGTGGTAATAGGTACGACGTTCGGAGTGCCCGATGATGCAGTATTCCGCACCGGTCGATTTTATCATGGCTGCCGATACTTCGCCCGTGTAAGCACCTGATTCTTTGTCGGCACAGTTTTCAGCCGAAACCTTGATAACGCTGCCTTTTACCACTTCGACAACAGTTGCCAAATGGATAAACGGTGTGCCGATAATTACTTCGCAGTTCGGTTGTGCATCTGCCAAAATAGTTTTCAACTCTGTAGCTAAAGCTACGCCTTCTTGCAGGGTTTTATTCATTTTCCAGTTACCTGCCACAATGTTTTTTCTCATCTCTAAATATAATTATTTAACATGTTAATATACAGCATATTTGTTCAGAATTGTTCCTTCTTTCAATACTACAACACCCGGATTGGCTCGAATAATGGTTTTAAGAGTGATGGGATCAACTGAACAAAAGTTAAAGGTTGTGTTTGTAGCGTTCGAAAATTGTTCTCGTTCTGTTTCCCCTGAAGCGGTCAGCACATAAAATGGCTGTCCTTTTTCTGTCGCATATTGGTGCAATTTCACGAGCGACTCAAGACCGGTAAGGCGGGTCAGCGTCAGGTCGTACATAACTACCAAATAAGTAGTGTCAGGGTAGTACAATATGTCGGTAGTGATGTCGTCATTGTTGTTGTCGATAATCGCAAAATCGTGAATAGGTGGCACGTAGCCTTCTTTTATTTGAACGGTTTTTTGGTCTACAAAATGCCACGAAGTATCGTTGGCAGGATAATTTTGCAGTGTAAATTCTTTTTCCACACCGTCTTTTTCATAAATTAGTGTCGTTTTCGATTCGCCTTTTGGTGCATCTTCAGGAATGGTCATCAGTTCGATAATGTTATTACCAATTTTATAGGGGCGAAAATCGATGATAGGTAAAAAGCGTAGCGCATAAAATCCTAATGCCATCGGAATGATGAAAAAAGTAACGGTAAGCGTCCATGAAGGAAACGGTGACAACCATGTGTCACGCACTTTTTTGCGCAAAACCACTACAATAATGACGGCTGTCAATAAAACGATGTTTTTCCAAAAAGTTGCCCAATTACTGAGTATAATGGCATCGCCAAAGCAGCCGCAGTCGGTTACGGGGTCGGCAATAGCAATCCAAAGAGTAAGTGGTGTCATAATAGACATAAAAAGCAGCCCCACGAACGAACTTTCGCGCATACGTATGGAAAACACAAAATTGAGACCGATGACAAATTCTACAGAGCAAAGAATGAAAGCCGCCGTCAGTGCCAGCGGGCTGAGTTCGGTGAGGTTGAGTGCTATTAAATAGTCTTCAATTTTGTATTGCAAACCTAACGGGTCAACGGCTTTTACAAATCCTGACACAACAAAGGAGAATCCGAACAGCAACCGACAAATGTGCCAAATCACTTGTGCCGAAGTAGTTTTTTTAGGTTTTAAATAATGGTGGTTGTACATTTTAGTTTTGTGTTGTTTCTTCTAATTGAATTAATCCAAAAATGGCATAGTTAATCATATCAAAATAGTTGCCGTCCGAACCTTCGGAAATCAATGTTTTTTCATCGTTTTCCGCAATAGATTTGTTGCGATTTATTTTCGTGAGTATAATGTCGGTGAATGAAGTAGATTCCATGTCGCGCCACGCTTCTCCGTAGTCATGGTTTTTGTTCATCATCAGATCTTTGGCTTGTTGCAAATAGTTGTCGTATAGTTTTAAAGCCTGTTCGCTGGTCATATCTACCGAATCGGCGTAGTGGTGTTCGAGTTGTATAAGTCCTATAATTGCATAATTGACAATAGCCATCAGTTCGCCTTTTATACTGTCGCCTACAAGGTTTACGCCGGTAGTTTCTATGGTACGGATACGTTTAGCTTTGATGAAGAGTTGGTCGTTTACCGTTTGTGGTCGCATAATACGCCACGAAGGACCGTAGTCTTTCATTTTAAGAATGAAAATTTGGCGGCATTCTGCTACCACTGCATCAAATTGCTGTTCCGTTGTAATCATGTCGCTTTTGTTTTTAATTTATCTTTTATAGAGTCGTGAATCGGCAAGACTTTCCACTACGTTTACGATGTAGTCGCCGAGTTTTTCGCATTCCACAATTATGTCCATATAAACAACGCTCATAGCGTATGGATATTTTCCATCGTTCACGTCGAGTATGTTTTGGCTCTTCAGTTGGTTGCGGAAATTGTTAATTTCATTTTCCAAATTCTGCGTTTTGTTCACGTCTGAAACTTTTATTGTGTCAATTTCCAACAGGGCAGCCATTTGAGCTAAAGCACTTTCTACCAAATTGAACATCAGTTCTACATTAGCATTAATGTCTTCGGTAAACACTATCTTACCGTCGTTGCGGCGGTGTATGGTGCGTGCCAAATTGTAGCAACTGTCTGCTATACTCTCTATTTCGGAAATAATGCGCAGTTTCGTTTGTATTTGGCGTTTCGACTCATCGCTTAGGCGTCCTTCGGACACTTTTGCCAAATAGGTGGCTATTTCCACTTCCATACGGTCGCTGATGTTTTCGTATTTTTGTATGCGAGAGAATTTTTTGACAAATTCCACTTCGTTTGTTTCGTGGTAGAGGTCGCGCACCATACTCAACATTCGTTGTGTGCGTTGGCTGTAAAGGATAATTTCCTTGCTTGCTTGAACGATAGAAAGTTCTGCGGTGGAGAGCATTCCTGAGGAGATGAATGTCAAGTGCGATTCTTCTTCATCTTCTAAATCTTTACTCGAAACCAATTTGGTAACAATGTACACATACGCCTTAGTAAACCAAATCATAATAAAAATGTTGATGAGGTTGAAAACCGTATGGAACATGGACAAACCAAACGAAACGTAATATTGCAGGTTGCCGAATTGGGTGGCAAGAGCTTTATTATTCGGGTCGCTCAAATCGAGTGTATTGGCGTTGAGTTGGTCTAAAACATCAGGATTGGTTGTGTTCAAATCTCTCACGAAATCGAATAGAGTGTTCGGGTCGCCGGCTAATGAAACGGAAATCCACGAAATCAATTTTATAAACGGGAAATATAGAATAAGTGCCCATATAGAACCTAACACATTGAACAACAGATGCCCCATAGCTGCGCGTTTAGCCCATATATTACCCGATATGGAAGCGATGAGTGGTGTGATACATGTGCCGATGTTACTGCCAAGCACCATTGCAGCGGCTATTTCGAACGAAATCCAGCCTTTACTGCACATAACCAGTACAAGGGCGAAAGTGGCACTTGAAGATTGTATTATCATGGTGATTACCATACCTATAAAAGCAAAAAGAAGTATGGAACCGAAGCCCATTTGTGTGTAGTTTTGCAACACTGCAAAAAATTCGGAATTGGATTTCAAGTCGGGCATGGAGTGGTTCAGGTAGTCTAAACCAAGGAAAAGAAAAGCAAAACCGATAAGAAATTCGCCCCAACTTTTATGAACATTCTTTTTAGAAAAGAGTAGCGGCACTCCGAAACCGATAAGTGGAACCGAAAATGCCGCAATGTTTATTTTAAATCCGAAAATGGAAATTATCCATGCCGTAGCGGTAGTACCGACGTTTGCGCCCATTATTACCGCCATGGATTGACCTAACGAAAGTAGTCCGGCATTGACAAAACTCACAATCATTACTGTTGTTGCCGACGAACTTTGTATTAAAACAGTAATAAAAAAACCGGTCAAAACTCCAACAATTCGGTTGTTGGTCATCATTGCCAAAATATTGCGGAGTTTGTCACCGGCGGCTTTTTGCAAACCTTCGCTCATGAGCTTCATGCCGTACAGAAAAATACCGACAGAGCCGAGGAGCGTTAGAATTTCAAGTAATCCAAATTTCATAATAGATTTTTGATGATAACGAATTTTATTTGCCTGCAAAATTAATATTATTTTTTTAATATAGCAGACTTTATCGAAATCTATTAAATTTTACTTATTTTTACTGTCATAAAAGTCGAACATTCGGTCGGTTGGTCTATTTGCTTTGTTTATAGCAGATTAATGTGATTTTTTGGCATTGCGAAACCTTTTATTTTAAACCATTATGTATAAAAACATTACCATTTTTTGCAAAAACACCCAACAATACAAGTCGTATCCTAGGGGAATTTCACTATTTGAAATTTATAAAGACCTTAACATACAGTTACCTTATGCTGTAGTTGCTGCTCGTGTTAATTACAAGGTGGAAGACCTTAATTTTTTAATTTACAAACCGAAAGACATTGAATTTATCGATGCCAGCACGCCGTCAGGATTTCGTGTGTATCTGCGTTCGGTGAGTATGATTATGGCAAAGGCGTTAAATGACCTTTACCCAGAGGCTGTTTTGAGAATAGAACACCCCATTTGCCGTGGTTACTACTGCTGTATTGACGGTCGCGACAAAAAAGTGCCCGAAAGCGTTATTGCTGCGCTTAAAAAACGTATGCAGGAAATTGTGGCTGCCGACTTGCCGATTATATGCGAGGAACAACAAACAGCGCAAGTGGTAAAGCTTTTTCGTGAACGTAACCAAATGGATAAAGTTGTTTTGCTCGAAACGTTGGGTATTGCGTATGCGCGGTTTTTCAGAATAGGCGATTTTATAGACTATTACAATGGTGTTTTGGTGCCATCAACGGGGCATATTTCACTTTTCGATTTGGAAAGCTACAGCAATGGCATTCTTCTACGCGTGCCCGATCGCAACAATCCCTCACAATTAGCTCCTTATGAAGACCAATCGAAAATGTTTGAAATTTTCAATGAGTTTGTAAAGTGGAATAGGCTGATGGACTTGAGCAATGTAGGCGACTTTAATTTGATATGTCGGGAAAGTACGGTTTACAACATGGTAAAAGTTTCGGAAGCGTTGCACGAGAAAAAAATTATAGAGATAGCGGAAATGATAAAAGAGCGGCAACAGCAGAGCCGTTTCATAATGATTTCAGGTCCGTCATCATCGGGAAAAACAACTTTCAGCAAGCGTTTATCAATTCAATTGATGGTGGTAGGGGTGAAACCTATTATACTTTCTTTGGATAACTATTTTGTCAATCGCGAAGAAACGCCGCTTGACGAAAACGGCGAATGGGATTTTGAATCGCTCTATGCCGTCGATTTGGAACTTTTCAACCGTCAACTTTCTCAACTGATGAATTTTGAGGAAGTGGAAATTCCGTTTTTCAATTTTGAAGACGGAAAACGCTACTACCGCGGTGAAAAATTGAAACTAAATCCCGACAATGTGCTGATTATTGAGGGTATCCATGCTTTAAATCCCGAACTGACTTCTGCTATTCCTGACGAAGCAAAATTCAAAGTATATGTTTCTACATTGACAACTATTTCGCTCGATAACCACAATTGGGTTCCAACTACCGACACCCGCCTTTTGAGGCGAATTGTGCGCGACTACAAGTTTCGTGGTTTCACAGCGCGCGAAACCATCAGTCGCTGGCCAAGTGTACGGCGCGGTGAAGAAAAATGGATTTTCCCGTTCCAAGAAAATGCCGATGTGATGTTCAATTCCGCTTTGCTGTTCGAGTTTGCTGTGTTGCGTAAACAGGCAGAACCGATTATTGAAGATGTGCCGCAATATTGCGAGGAATATACCGAAGCGCACCGTTTGCTCAAATTTTTGAAATATTTTGTACCTATTCATGCTCACGAAATTCCGCCCACTTCGTTGTTGCGCGAATTTTTGGGAGGCAGTAGTTTTAAATATTAAGTTTTTAATAGCGTTGTAAAATCTGAAAATCATCGCTAAAAATCGGTTTTTTATTAAATGTGTTTTTACAGCGTTTATTTCTTGCTCCAAAAAATCTCAATTTTAGATAAAAATTCTTATCTTTGCTTTTTAAATGAACATTTCATTGTAACAGACCTATATGCTTAAGCAAGAGTTAACTATCAAACAGCAACAAAAGTTGTCGCCGTTGCAAATTCAGATGATAAAAATGCTGGAATATCCCGTTGTAGAGTTCGAAGAACGCATTCGCGAGGAGATGGAAGCTAATCCGGCTTTGGAGGAAGGCAAGGACGACAGCCCCGAAACCGATAATTTGGGCGAAATTGATGGTGACGATTCTCTTCAAGCTGATGCTTTGTCTGATATTTATGACGACTATGCGATGGACGATGATATTCCCGATTACCGTTTGAACATTAGCAACGCTTCACCCGACGATAAGCATGAAACAATTCCGTTTTCAGTCGGGATTACATTCCACGAGCATCTCGAAGGACAACTAAAAATGATGTCGGCTGACGAAAAAACGCGGCAGTTGGCACAATATCTCATCGGCAATATTGACGAAGACGGTTATTTGCGGCGCGAATTAGATGCAATGATAGATGATATTGCGTTTCAAACGGGAATAAGCGTTTCGGAAGAAGAGATGGAAAAAGCTCTGGCACTTGTTCAAAAACTCGACCCTGCCGGCGTTGGCGCACGTGATTTGCGCGAATGTCTTTCTTTGCAACTGCACCAAAAGGAGCAAGTGAACAGCGTGGCGTGGGCGACGCGCATAATTGATGATTACTTTGACCAATTTACTAAAAAACAACACGAAATTATCGCTAAGCGGATGAATCTTTCGGAAGAGGAAGTGCGCGAAGCCATTAGCGAAATAATAAAGTTAAATCCCAAACCGGGTAACGCTTTTGCCAATCCCGCCGAAACATTGATGAGTCATGTAACGCCCGATTTTATTGTGGAAAACAACAATGGTGTCCTGTCGGTGCAGTTGAACAATGGTAATTTGCCCGAATTGCGCATCAGTCCGAGCTATCATGCTATGGTAAAGGAGTTTGTGGGTAACAAAGAAAATCGTACTTCCGCCAATAAAAACGCATTGCTTTTTGCCAAACAAAAAATAGAAGCGGCGGCGTGGTTCATTGACGCTATTAAACAGCGCAACACCACTTTGCTGCAAACAATGGAGGCGATAGTGAAAGCTCAATACGAATTCTTTTTGGAAGGCGATGAAACCAAACTCAAACCGATGAAACTAAAAGATATATCGGATAAAGTAAACTACGATGTTTCCACCATTTCGCGTGTTAGCAATAGTAAATATGTGCAAACGGAATTCGGCATTTTTCCCTTGAAATATTTTTTCAGCGAATCGATGATGACCGACACGGGCGAGGAGGTTTCCAACAAAGAGATAAAGCAAATTATTCAGGAAGTGATAGATGCGGAGGATAAACGGGCACCTATCGCTGATGGCGAATTGACGGAATTGTTGAAAGAAAGAGGCTACATTATAGCCCGTCGCACAGTGGCTAAATACCGTGACCAACTGAATATTCCAGTGGCGCGTCTTCGTCGTTCAATTTTTTAAAAGCGTTTGTACGCAAATTCTAAAACAGAAGATTTATGGGACGTAAAGAAAAAACTAAAACTCAAAATAAACGCCAATCGACTATTATAGCGTCGATTATGGCGATTTTTAAAGAAAATCCGAGTAAACTATTGAATTACAAACAATTGTCGCGTACATTGGGCATGAACAGCACCGAAGAAAAACAGATGGTGCTGGCAGCTCTCGAAGAGTTGTTGGCGCAAGGACAATTGAAACAGGTAACCTACGGCAAATTTCGTCTTAATCTTCGCCAAAGCTATGTTACGGGCAGACTTGACCGTCAGACGGTAGCTAAAAAAACTTATCTTATCCCCGACGATGGCGGCGAACCTGTATTTATTGCCGAACGCAGTATGGGTTGCGCTCTCAATGGCGACCATGTGCGGGTAATGCTCTATCCGCGGCGCAAAAACCGTGACGAAGAGGGCGAAGTGGTGGAAGTGCTTGAGCGCGCTAAAACCGAATTTGTGGGCATTTTGGAAGTAAAACCGAATTTCGCATTTCTGAATGTTGACCGCAAACAATTGATGTACGATATGTTCATTCCGTTTGATAAATTGAATGGCGGTAAAGATGGACAAAAATGTATCGGACGCATTGTAGAATGGACGGATAAAACCAAAAATCCTATCGGCGAAATTGTTGATGTTTTGGGCAATGTGGGCGACAACACTACCGAAATGCACGCTATTTTGGCAGAATTCGGATTGCCGTACAAATATCCCAAAGAAGTGGAGGCTGCCGCAGAGAAAATTAATGTTGGCATTACATCGGCTGAAATAAAAAATCGTGTGGATATGCGCGATGTCTGTACATTTACCATCGACCCGCGCGATGCGAAAGATTTCGATGATGCGCTATCTGTCCGCAAACTGTCGAACGGTTTGTGGGAAATTGGTGTGCATATTGCCGATGTAACACATTACGTAAAAGAAAACAGCATCATTGAAAAAGAGGCGTTGAGCCGCGCTACATCGGTCTATTTGGTTGACCGCACTGTGCCTATGTTGCCGGAGCGTTTGAGTAACGACATCTGTTCTCTTCGTCCTAATGAAGATAGATTGACCTATTCCGTTATTTTCAAAATGGACGATTATGCCGAAATAAAAGATTATCAGATTGTGCGGACGGTTATTCGCTCAAATCGCCGTTTTACTTACGAAGAGGCGCAAACCATTATCGAAACGGGCGAAGGTGACTACAAGGAAGAGATGTTGAAATTGAATGAATTGGCTAAACTGTTGCGAGTCAAGCGTTTCACCAAAGGCGCAATTGCTTTTGAGCGCACTGAAGTTCGTTTTGAAATCGACAAAAACGGCAAACCGATTGACATCTATTTCAGAGAGGCGAAAGAATCTAATAAATTGATTGAGGAATTTATGTTGTTGGCGAACCAAACTGTAGCTACATTCATAAGTAAACCGCAAAAACGGAGTAAACCGAAAACATTTGTCTATCGTATTCACGATGTGCCAAATCCCGATAAATTGGCTAATTTTTCCGAATTTATCCGTCGTTTCGGTTACAGATTAAAAACTACCGGTCGCAATGCGGAAGTTTCGTCTTCTATCAATCGTTTATTGGACGAAGTGGAGGGCAAAAAAGAGCAAAATCTCATTGAAACGCTGGCTATTCGCTCGATGGCAAAAGCTGTTTATAGTACGGTAAATATAGGACACTACGGTTTGGCGTTCGATTATTACACACACTTTACATCGCCCATTCGTCGTTATCCCGATATGATGGTGCATCGCTTGCTGACACACTATTTGGGCGGCGGGCGCAGCGTAGATGCCAACGAGTGGGAGGCGCTTTGTCAGCATAGTTCCGAAAGGGAGCAGTTGGCAGCCAATGCCGAGCGTGCTTCCATAAAATACAAACAGGTGGAATATATGAGCGAGCGACTTGGACAAGTGTACGACGGCGTTATTTCGGGCGTTACTGAATGGGGTATTTATGTAGAACTGAATGCGAACAAATGCGAAGGCATGGTGCCCATACGCGACCTTGGCGACGACTATTACATATTCGATGAAAAAAATTACTGCATCATCGGACGGCACTATCACAAAAAATATCAGTTGGGCGATGCCATAACGGTAAAAATTGCCCGTGCCGATTTAATTAAAAAACAATTGGATTTAGCTTTAGTATAAACATTTTAAAAATTAATTATTATGAAAAATTACATTGCAGAAGCGGTCATTTTGACCTTTGGCGCCCTTTTCTTGGGGCTGTTGTTAAAAACGGGTATCGACAATTGTGCTTACAAAGACCGTTGCGTAAGCGTGAAAGGTCTTTCGGAAATGGAAGTTCCGGCTGACAAAGTTACTTATCCTTTGGTTTTCAAGGAAATAGGCAACGATTTACAACAAATCTACACCAATGTCAATGCCAAAAACAAAACGATAGTGGCATTTTTGACAGCGAAAGGCATCAGCGAAAACGACATCAGCATTTCGGCACCTACAATTATCGATTTGGAGGCGGAACGTTTTGTTGTGGAGCGTCCGGCGTACCGTTACAATGTTACGTCCGTTATTACTGTCAGCACATCGGAAGTGGATAAAGTGAAAGCACTTATTACTCAACAGAGCGAACTATTGACTAAAGGCGTTGCGCTGCTTTCGGGTGAATATCAATATGCCATTGTTTACGAATTTACCAAACTGAACGAAATTAAGCCGCAAATGATTGAAGAGGCAACGAAAAATGCTCGTGCCGCTGCCGAAAAATTTGCTTTAGACAGCCAAAGCGAGTTGGGAAAAATAAAACGTGCCAATCAAGGCTTGTTTACCATTAACGACCGCGACATTAACACGCCCGATATTAAAAAAGTACGCGTTGTAACCACCGTTGAATACTATTTGGAAGATTAATGGCGTTGATTACATTGTATGTTAGTAGCAATGTTATCAATTTGTTTTTACTGAATTTGATTTTAGAAACATCTTTAAGATAAAAAATAGTTTGAAGTGAAAAATAATTTGTATTTTGATAATTTTCCTTTTGAAGCTTTTGCAAAATAAAGAGCTTATATCAAAATGATTGTCAGAAAACTTTAGGAATAACTTTGAATGTCAGCACACAAAAAGACTATTCTAATTTATTAATTTTACACTTTAAAACTTTAATATTGAAATGAAAGCACTCCTTGACACAAATATTATTATTCATCGAGAAGCCTCAAAGGTTATTAATCAAGATATTGGCATTTTGTATCGGTGGTTGGATAGAGCTAAATATACAAAATGTATTCATTCATTGACTAAATCTGAAATCGAAAAATATAAAAACCAACAGACTATTGAAACTTTTCAGATAAAGTTAGACAGTTACGAACACATTGAAATCCCCTCACCTTTACAAGCAGAGGTTTTAAAGGTCTCAAATAAAATTGATGTTAACGATAATGATAAAAATGACACTCAACTTTTAAATGAGGTTTTTGTCGGTCGTGTAGATATATTAATAACGGAAGACAAAAAAATACACAAAAAAGCTACCGAATTAGGTGTTGAAAATAAAGTTTTTACGATTGACTCATTCCTAGAAAAAACTTTTGCAGAACATCCCGATTTAGTAAACTATAAAGTCCTTAATGTCCAGAAATTAAAGTTTGGAAGAATAAATCTTAGCGATGATTTTTTTACCAGTTTAAAAGAGGATTATGCTGGCTTTGACAAATGGTTCATCAAAAAGTTTGATGAAGAGGCTTACATTACTATAAATTCAAACAATGGATTACTTTTGTCGTTTTTGTATTTGAAAGTTGAAGGAACAGAAGAAGATTACAAAAACATTCATCCTATTTTCCTGCCAAAAAAACGATTGAAAATAGGGACATTTAAGGTTATCAACAATGGCTTTCGTTTGGGAGAGCGTTTTATGAAAATTATTTTTGACAATGCTCTTAAAAACGAGGTAGATGAGATTTATGTGACGATTTTTGATAAACGAAATGAACAAAGAAGATTAATATATTTGCTTGAACAGTGGGGCTTTGTATTATGGGGTAAAAAAGATGATGACGAATTAGTTTATGTAAGAGATTTTAGTAAGAAAACAGATGACAATCATTTAAAAGAGTGTTATCCCTTTATTTCAAGGGACAAAGAATGTTTTATTGTACCAATTTATCCGGATTATCATACAGAATTGTTGCCAGATTCTATTTTAAATACAGAATCACCAGAAGATTTTATTGAGGATTTTCCACACCGAAATAGTATTAGCAAAATTTACGTTTCAAGAGCAATGACACCACATCCAAAAACAGGTGATATCCTTATTTTTTATAGAACGGGTGGTTATTACAAAGGCGTTGTTTCTACTATAGGGGTTGTAGATGAAATAAAATATGATTTCAAGGATGAAGATGATTTTATTTTATATTGCAGGAAAGGTAGTGTTTTCCCCGAAGAACAACTTCGTGCAATGTGGCACTATCGCTCATCCAAGCCTTTTGTTGTTAGATTTTTATACGTATATTCTTTCCCACACCGAATAAATATGAAAGAACTTATTGATTTAAAAGTTTTAAGCGGTATAAATGATTCACCAAGAGGTTTCAAACCAATTACAAAAGAACAATTTAATATTATCTTAAAAGCTACAAAAAGTGATGAAAGTTTTATTGTCGATTAAACCAGAGTTTGCTTTCAAAATATTTGATGGCACGAAAAAATTTGAATTTCGTAAAGTTATTTTCAAAAACCCAAATATAAAAACGGTTGTTGTCTACGCTTCATCACCTGTTCAACAAGTTATTGGGGAATTTGAAATTGCCGACATTTTAAGTTATAACCCAAGTGAAGTTTGGAGACAGACGAAAGAGTATTCTGGTATTTCGGAAGACCGTTTCTTCGAATATTTTGCAGATAGAAAAATTGCGCATGCAATAAAAATAAAAAATCCACAAAAATACAGACAACCATTAAACTTACAAGACAACTTTAATGTTTTTCCGCCACAATCGTATGTGTATTTGTAGTAAAACAAAAAGAGGAGAGGTGCAGATAATACATAAATGTATGTTTTTTGTGTTTAAACTGTTTTTAAAATGAAGGAAATAGATATAGAGCAGCGCGCTGCGCAAGCGGAAGCCAATTTTCGTGCAGGTTACAATTGTGCGCAGTCGGTTTATATGGCTTATGCCGATTTGTTTGAGTTAGATAGCACTTTGGCGGCAACAATAAGTGCGCCTTTTGGTGGCGGCATGGGGCGTTTGCGCGAAGTGTGCGGTGCTTGCAGCGGTATGTTTTTGGTGGCAGGGCTGGCAGTGCCGGTAGCCACTCCGAAGGATAGAGAGGCAAAAGCAGCCAATTATAAGCTGGTGCAAGAGTTGGCGGCGGAATTTAAAGCCGAAAACGGGTCGTATATCTGTCGCGAACTGCTCGGACTTACCTGCCACACCGACAGTCCGATACCGGAAGCTCGAACGGAAACCTACTACAAAAAACGCCCGTGTGCCCAATTGGTGCGCATTGCGGCTGAAATAGTGGGCAGAAAATTGGCAGCTTTGTAAATTTTATGGTATGCGAGTTTTGGTTCAGCGCGTATTGCACGCATCAGTTACGATAGAAGGTGCGAAAAAGGCACAAATCGGTCGAGGAGTGTTGGTGTTTGTCGGTGTGGAAAACGCCGATACCCATCAGGATGCGGAATGGTTGGCAGCTAAAGTGGTAAATTTGCGTATTTTCGATGACGAACAGGGCGTAATGAACCGCTCGGTGCTCGATGTTGATGGAGAAATGCTGATTATCAGCCAATTTACCTTGCATGCGCTGACGGCAAAAGGCAACCGTCCTTCGTATATTCGCGCAGCCAAACCGGATGTTTCGGTGCCGCTTTACGAACAGTTTTGTACCTTTGCTGCCGAAAAATTGGGAAAACCCGTACAAACGGGCGTGTTTGGTGCCGATATGAAAGTGGAATTGCTTAACGACGGTCCCGTTACAATTTGGATTGATTCTAAACAAAGAGAATAAAAATAAAGTATAACCTATTAAAATTTAAGCAAATGGAAAAAATGAAAGAGTTGTATGCTCAGTACAATTGCGATTTGAAAGATGCGGATGTAAAATCTGCAGTAGAAGCGATTTTAGCGAAAGATTTCGCAAAAAACAATACCGTAGAAGTGTATAAAAAATGTTTAAATTCCATTGATTTAACATCGCTTCTCGGCACGGATACGGAAGAAAAAATTGCTGAAATGATGCGGAAAGTCAATGATTTCCCAAAAAATTTCCCCAATTTGCCCAATGTGGCTGCCGTTTGTGTCTATCCGTCTTTGGTGCCTGTTACGCGTGAAGTGCTTAATAAAAATAACGGCGTGAACATTGCGGCTGTGGCGGCTTGTTTTCCTGCTTCGCAATCGTTTATTGAAGTGAAAGTGGCAGAAACGGCTCTAACGGTAAAAGCCGGCGCCGATGAAATTGACGTGGTTATCTCTCTCGGTAAATTTATGAGTGGCGCACATTCGGAAGTTTACGACGAATTGAGTGAGTTGAAAGCTGCTTGCAAAAATGCTCATTTAAAAGTAATTTTGGAGAGCGGCTCATTGCGTTCGGCGGTAGAAATCAAACAAGCATCGTTGTTGGCAATGGCTGCCGGTGCCGATTTTATCAAAACATCTACGGGAAAAACCGAACCCGCCGCTACTTTGGAAGCTGCTTACGTGATGTGCGGAGCCATTAAGGAATACTACAAAAAAACCGGCATTAAAGTCGGTTTCAAACCTGCCGGAGGTGTTTCCACCACCGAAGAGGCTGTTCAATTCTATACGGTTGTAAAAGCAATTCTCGGCGATGAGTGGATGAACAACAAACTGTTCCGTTTCGGTGCAAGCCGTTTGGCAAATAATCTATTGTCGAGCATCGAAGGCAAGGAAGTGAAGTACTTCTAAAATTTACGCTATTCTGCAATGCTCCGATGCAAATTCGATGAATTTGTGTCGGAGTGTTTTTTTGTGATGTTCGCAAATAAACGCCATTCTTTATGAACGAACTAAAAAGTTTTTGTACTTTTGTAGCTGTAAAAATTAAAAATTGATATGGGAAAGAGAAAATTGGCAACAATCTGTGCACAAGGCGAATGGAATCCTAAAAACGGAGAACCTCGCATAGTGCCCATTTACCAAAGCACAACATTCAAATACGATTCGACGGCAGAAATGGCGGATTTGTTCGACCTTAAAGCCGAAGGTTATTTTTATACGCGTCTGCAAAATCCTACTAACGATGTGGTAGCGGCTAAAATTGCTGCATTGGAAGGAGGCGTGGCGGCTATGCTCACGTCTTCGGGACAGGCGGCTTCGTTCTATTCTGTATTCAACATTTGTCAGGCGGGCGACCATTTTGTGAGTGCAGCGTCGATATACGGCGGTACCTATAATTTATTTCTCGTTACCATGAAAAAATTAGGTATCGAGGTAACGTTGGTTGACCAAGATGCTGACGAGGAAGAGATACTCAAAGCATTTCGTCCCAACACGAAAGCTCTTTTTGGCGAAACCATCACCAATCCGGGAGTTTGTGTGCTCGATATTGAAAAATTTGCTCGAATAGCTCATAGTCAAGGTGTTCCGCTTATTATTGATAATACGTTTGCTACGCCAATCAATTGCCGTCCGTTTGAATTCGGTGCGGACATTGTTATCCATTCCACAACAAAATATATGGATGGGCACGCCACTTCTATTGGCGGCTGTATAGTGGATAGTGGTAATTTTGATTGGGAGGCGCATCACGATAAATTCCCCGGCTTGACCGAACCAGACCCGTCGTACCACGGTTTGGCTTATAGTAAGGCGTTTGGCAAAAAGGCTTATATTGTGAAAGCGACTGCCCAACTGATGCGCGATTTGGGTTCTATTCCTTCGCCGATGAACGCTTTTTTGCTCAATCTTGGTTTGGAAACGTTGCATTTGCGTGTGCTGCGTCATTGCGAAAATGCCCAAAAAGTGGCGGAATATTTGCAGCAGCGTCCCGAAGTGGCTTGGGTACATTACAGTGGTTTGAAAAACGATAAATATCACGCTTTGGCGCAAAAATATTTTGATGGCGGACGTTCGTGCGGTGTTATCAGTTTTGGATTGAAGGGCGACCGCTCCGTGTCGGAAAAATTTATGGACAGCCTGAAATTGGTTGCAATAGTTACCCATGTGGCGGATGCGCGTTCGTGTGTGCTTCATCCTGCAAGCCATACTCATCGCCAACTCTCTGATGAGCAGTTGATTGAGGCAGGCATACAGCCCGATTTAATTCGTCTCTCTATCGGCATCGAAGATGTTACCGACATTATTGCGGATATTGAGCAAGCATTGCAGCAAGCTAAAAAATAATAATTGCAAGAAAAATAGAAAAAGAGAAGGCGATTTTAGAGAATCGCCTTTTTTAGTGTTCCGAAACGGTGCGGATAAAAATATCGTTCATACTTGGCAGCACTTCTTCAAACAGTAACAAGTTGTGATTGGCACAGATAGCATTTAGCAAAGTATTAGGTGATGTTGCACGGTCGAGGCGGAAAGTAAGCGTAGTGCGGTTGCCTGCGGTTTCTTGCGTTATCGGAGAAAATGGCATAGTCGGTGCGGGACTGTAAACGCCGTTCACTACTACTTTGTAGAGGTGTTGCTTGTAGCTTTCGCGTATTTCGGCTACATTGCCTTGCAGCACTGCTTTTGCCTGATTTATCAGCGTAATTTCATCGCACAGCGTCTCTACCGATTCCATGTTGTGTGTAGAAAGTATAATGGTTGCGCCGTTGGCTTTCAGTTCCAAAATTTCTTGTCGCATGGTGTCGGCATTGATCGGGTCAAATCCGCTAAACGGTTCATCGAAAATGAGCAGTTGCGGTCGATGTGCCACAGTAGTAATGAATTGTACTTTTTGCGCCATACCTTTCGATAGCTCTTCAACGCGTTTGTTCCACCACGAGGCAATTTGGAACTTTTCGAACCAATATTTCAGTTGTTTTAGCGCATCGGTTTTTGTCATGCCTTTTAGTTGTGCCAAATAGAGTGCCTGTTCGCCGACTTTCATTTTTCGGTAGAGACCGCGCTCTTCGGGCATATAGCCAATTCGTGCGGTGTCGGCATCGGTCATCGGTTGCCCGTTGAGTGTAATTGTACCGCTGTCGGGCAGCACTATACGGTTAATGATGCGGATAAGGGTGGTTTTTCCTGCACCATTTGGTCCCAACAGACCGTAAATTGTATTTTCGGGAACATTCAGCGATACATCGTCGAGTGCGGTGTGCCCGTCAAAATGTTTGCTTACGTTATGTGCGCTTAAAAAAAACATGATTCTTTTTTGTTGCCACAAAGATAGGTAATTTTGTCGTAAATCTGTTTCAAAAAAAGTGCAAAAAAAGTTGTTTTTCAAAGTGTATTTATTATTTGTTTGGTTGTTAAAAAAAATGTACCTTTGCATTTCCAAAAAAGAACCTAAATCAACCTATTTTTTTATATGAAATCCATTAAGCTAAAAAAAGGGCTTGATATCCCGATGGAAGGTGCAGCAGCGGCAAATGTCGTGTCGATGTCCCAACCTGAAAAGATAGCCATTGTCCCTGATTATTTTTTGGGCTTTTCTC
The DNA here is from genome assembly GCA_012837685.1 of Bacteroidales bacterium. Lineage (GTDB taxonomy): Bacteria > Bacteroidota > Bacteroidia > Bacteroidales > Paludibacteraceae > DUQS01. Next base: position 8,039 of record DUQS01000005.1, on the reverse strand, counting down.
CAAAGGTGGCTGTAAAAGAGGGCGATACTGTGAAAGCCGGTAGCGTCCTTTTGTTTGATAAGAACCATCCGGAGCTCAAAATTGTTTCTCCCGTAAGTGGGAAAATAGCCGAAGTGGCTCGTGGCGAACGCCGTAAGTTGCTTTACGTTTCGGTAAAGCGTGATGCGGTTACAACTTACGAAAAGTTAGCTCCCATTTCTCTTTCGGCTGACCGCGCCACTATTTTGGATGCTGTGTTGTCGGCAGGTTTTGGAGCATTTATTAAACGCCGTCCTTACGACGTGGTAATAAATCCGACCGTAACGCCGAAAGCTATTTTTGTGTCCGCATTCGACACCGCACCATTGGCAGCCGATTACAATTTTTTGCTGAAAGGGCGTTCGGCTGATGTGCAAGCAGGTTTGTCCGTGTTGGCGCAACTGACCGACGGCAAAGTTTATTATTCGGTTTCACCCGATACTGACGCCGAATTGCGGCACATGACCAATGTGGAGATTACCGAATTTGTGGGACCTCATCCTGCCGGGACAGTAGGCGTACAGATAAACAGCTTGTCTCCTATCAATAAGGGCGAAACGGTTTGGACGATGAATGTGCAAGATGTTGCCGCATTGGGAAAATTTGCCAAAACAGGCAAAGTCGATTTGCATAAACTCGTCGCTTTGGTTGGACCAGAAGTTATTAATCCGTGCTATTTTCGCACATTTGCGGGAACTCCGCTGTCTGCCATTACCAAGTGCAATATCAGCAAAGGCGTTAATGTGCGCATTATCAACGGCAACGTGCTGACAGGTGTTCAAACTACGAACGACGGCGTATTAAGTCCGTTTGCCAATGAGGTAACGGTGATTGCTGAGGGCGACCAAGCCAATGAACTGTTTGGCTGGATTGCACCGCGTTTTAATAAGTTCAGCAACAGTGCGTTGTATGTTACAAAATTGGTGCGGAAAATTTTCCCGAAAATGGCGTTTGCCTACGATACTCGTTTGTTGGGAGGGCGGCGCGCATTTATAGTAAGCGGTGAAATGGAAAAAGTTTTCCCCATGGATATTTTGCCAGAACAGCTCATTAAAGCTATGATTGCCAAAAATTTGGACAAAATGGAACAACTCGGCGCTTATGAAGTGGCTCCTGAAGATTTTGCCTTGTGCGAGTTCGTATGCACATCGAAGATAGAAATTCAACGTATCGTGCGTGAAGCCTTGGATTATATGAGGAAAGAACTTGAATAATTGACTATTGAAACGAATTGGATATGAATTTTATTAAGAAAATTATTGATAGAGTGAAGCCCACTTTTTCCGAAGGCGGTAAGTTGGCTAAATTACACTCTTTGTTCGATGCGGTGGAGACGTTCTTGGTTGTGCCGAACGAAACCACTAAAAATGGCGTGCATATACACGATGCAATCGACTCGAAACGTACAATGTTTACCGTTATTATTGCATTGATTCCTGCTATGCTTTTTGGTATGTGGAATGTTGGTTATCAGCATTTTATAGCCATTGGGCAAGAAGTTGGTTTTTTTGCTGAATTTGCTTTCGGATTTTTAGCGGTTCTGCCTATATTATTGGTTTCCTACATTGTGGGTTTGGGCATTGAAATTGTTGCTGCTCAAATAAGAAAAGAAGAGGTGGCTGAAGGTTATTTTGTAACCGGCTTTCTCATTCCCATGATTGTGCCTATCGATACACCGCTTTGGATGGTGGCTGTGGCTACGGCGTTTGCGGTTATTTTTGCCAAAGAAGTTTTCGGCGGAACGGGCTACAATATTTTTAACGTGGCGTTGATTACGCGTGCATTCCTATTTTTTGCCTATCCTACGGCAATGAGCGGCGATGCTGTTTGGGTGCGTACGCGCGATGCTTTTTGGTGGGGTGCCGGCGAAGCCGTCGATGGTTTTTCGGGTGCAACACCGCTTGGACAAATTGGCGTTGCAGAGACATCTACGCCTGCTTTCCATGATATTATGGGCAATCCCATCGGATTTTGGGATGCTTTCATCGGTTGGATTCCCGGTTCGGTGGGCGAAACTTCCACGTTGGCTATACTTCTTGGTGCCATTGTACTAATTGTTACAGGTGTTGCCAGTTGGAAAATAATGCTCAGCGTATTTGGTGGCGGTGCTTTTATGGCACTCATATTCAATCTTTGGGGACCTGACACAGCCATAGCGCATCTGCCTTGGTATGAACATCTTGTTTTGGGCGGCTTTGCTTTCGGTGCGGTATTTATGGCTACCGACCCTGTAACTGCGGCGCGCACCGAGACGGGTAAATGGATTTACGGATTTCTTATCGGTGTAATGGCTGTCATTATCCGAGTACTCAACCCGGGTTATCCCGAAGGTATGATGCTTGCTATTTTGCTGATGAACGTATTCGGTTGCCTCATCGATTGGTTTGTGGTGCAAGCGAACATTAAAAAACGTTTGAAACGTGTAAACTCTAAATAAAGAAGAAATAAAATATGGCAACAAAAAAATTTAGATGCAAAGTTTGCGGTTACATTTACGAAGGCGAACAAGCCCCCGAAAAATGTCCCGTGTGCAACGCGCCGGCTTCGGAGTTTGAACTTGTCGGAGAGGATAAACCTGAAAAAAAGACTTTTAACAAAAACAGCAACACCTACATTTTGGTTTATACGGCTGTGATTGTGGTGATAGTCTCTTTGCTGCTTTCGTTTACGTCTGCTATGCTCAAAGCTCGTCAAGACGACAATGTAAAACTCGACACGAAGAAGCAAATTCTGAGTTCGCTGCCGACGCTCGACCTTACGCAGGGCGATGTGGCAACGTTATATGCCAATACCATTGTGGCTTATGAGTTGCTTGATGTCGAAGGTAATGTGGTAAGCAAATTGGATCCTGTGGACGATTTCGATGTGAAAGCCGCCGAAGGTCAATTACCTCTTTATGTGGCTAATGTAGATGGCGCAACGAAATACATTATTCCGCTGAATGGTGCGGGACTTTGGGGTGCCATTTGGGGCTACATTGCACTGAACGATGATAAAAATACGGTTTACGGTGTTTACTTCTCACATGCAAGTGAAACTCCGGGTTTGGGTTCGAATATCGCCACACCGAAGTTTCAAAAACAGTTTGAAGGTAAGCAGATTATGAATAACGGAGTGTTTGTTTCCATCGCTATAGTAAAAGAAGGACAAAAGGTTGTCGGACAAGACCAAGTGGACGGTATTTCGGGCAGCACCATTACTTCGAAAGGTGTTGAATCGATGCTAAAAAATTCAATCGGCGCCTATAGTGCATTTCTGGATAACCCCCAACAACCTACTAATGAAGGAGGAAATGAATTATGAAAATGAATGAGGAATTGAAAAATACTTTGCTCGGACCTTTGAGCAAGAACAACCCGATTTCCGTACAAGTATTAGGTATCTGTTCGGCGTTGGCTGTAACGGTGGAGATGAAACCGGCGTTGGTAATGGGTGTGTCGGTAATGATTATCGTGGCATTGTCCAATGTGGTTATCTCGCTTATTCGCAACACCATTCCCAACAGCGTGCGTATTATTGTGCAACTGGTGGTTGTGGCAGCTTTAGTTACCGTTGTTAGTGAATTTTTGAAAGCATTTGCTTTTGATGTGAGTGTACAGTTGTCGGTCTATATAGGTCTTATTATTACCAACTGTATTTTGATGGGACGTCTTGAGGCATTTGCTATGGCTAACAAACCGTGGGCTTCTTTTCTCGATGGATTGGGCAATGGTCTCGGCTATGCGATTATTTTAGTGGTAACGGCTTTCTTTCGCGAACTGTTCGGCTCAGGTTCATTGCTGGGCTATCGAATTGTGCCGCAAAGTTGGTACGAAGCCGGTTATGTCGATAACGGTTTAATGATGTTGCCTTCAATGGCATTGATTTTATTAGCATGTATCATTTGGGTTCATCGCGCAGTTGATAAAGAACTTCAAGAGAAATAAATAATTGAATTGTATGGAAAACGCATTAAGTATATTTGTACGGTCCATTTTTGTGGACAATATGATTTTCGCCTACTTCTTAGGTATGTGTTCATATCTGGCAGTATCGAAAAATGTGAAAACCTCTTTCGGTTTGGGCGTGGCGGTAACGTTTGTACTGCTCATCACATTGCCGGTAAACTATTTGCTCGAACGTTACGTGTTGAGTGCGGGTGCACTTTCATGGTTGGGCGAAGGTTTTGCCAACTTAGATTTGAGTTATTTGAGTTTTATTTTGTTCATTGCGGTTATTGCAGCCATTACGCAATTGGTGGAGATGGTTGTAGAAAAATTTACCCCATCGCTTTATAATTCGTTGGGAATATTCCTGCCGCTTATTGCAGTAAACTGTGCCATTATGGGTGGTGCGCTTTTTATGCAGCAGCGTCTTGGTCTTGAAGCATCCGACCCGAAAGCGTTGAAAAGTATTGGCGATGTAGTGGCTTACGCACTTGGCAGTGGTGTCGGTTGGATTTTGGCTATTGTCGGTTTGGCGGCGATACGCGAAAAACTGGAGTACAGTAATGTTCCGGCTCCGTTGCGCGGTTTAGGTATTACATTTATTACGGTAGGGCTGATGGCGATGGCGTTCCTTTGCTTCAGCGGATTGAAAATTTAAAAATCACAGAAAAGATATGTTACTCGAAATTAACACTATGGCAATACTTGTCAGTCTGACCGTCTTTTTGTTGGTCATCATTTTGCTGGTTATTGTGTTGCTGGTTGCCAAACGTTATTTGGTGGCTTCAGGCAATGTAAAAATTACAATTAACGGTGATAAGGAATTTGAAGTTCCGGCAGGTGGAATGTTGTTGAGCACTATGGCTGATGTTGGTGTGTTTTTGCCGTCGGCATGTGGCGGTAAAGGCTCGTGTGCGCAATGCAAATGCCAAATACTTGACGGTGGTGGTGAAATTTTGCCGACCGAAACGGTGCATTTTACCCGAAAACAGATAATGGACAATTGGCGTTTGGGTTGCCAAGTAAAAGTGAAAGGCGACATGTCTCTCAAAGTGGAAGAATCTATTTTGGGTGTAAAAGAATGGGAATGTACGGTTATTTCCAACAAAAACGTTGCCACGTTTATCAAAGAATTCAAAGTGGCTTTGCCTCCGGGCGAACATATGGATTTTATCCCGGGTTCGTATTCGCAAATTAAAATTCCTGCTTACGACATTGACTATAACGATTTTGACCGCGAACAGATAGGCGATTTGTATGTGCCGGCATGGGAAAAATTTGGTCTATTCGGCTTAAAACAGAAAAATACCGAACCGACCATTCGTGCTTATTCTATGGCGAATTATCCTGACGAAGGCGATATTATCACACTCAATGTGCGTATTGCTACGCCGCCTTTCAAACCGAAAGAGCAAGGCGGTGGCTTTATGGATGTACCTTGCGGTATAGCAACGTCGTACATTTTCTCATTGAAACCCGGCGATAAAGTAACCATGAGCGGACCTTATGGTGATTTCCATCCGGTGTACGATTCGAAGAGAGAAATGATTTGGGTAGGCGGTGGTGCAGGTATGGCGCCGTTGCGTGCTCAGATTATGCACATGCTCAAAACGTTGGACACGCGCGACCGTGAGATGCACTATTTCTATGGCGCACGTTCTATCGACGAAGTGTTCTTTATGGAAGATTTCTTAGAACTCGAAAAGGAATTTTCGAATTTCCACTTCCATTTGGCACTCGACCGTCCCGACCCGAAAGCCGATGCAATGGGCGTGAAATATACAGCCGGTTTTGTGGCACCTGTTTTAGGCGATACCTATTTAAAACAACACGATGCACCGGAAGATATCGAATATTACCTTTGCGGACCTCCTATGATGGCAAAAACAGTGTTGGATTTGCTGCATAGTTTGGGTGTTGAAGACGATATGATTCGTTTCGACGATTTTGGTTAATTCTTACTGCCACATAACTACTACAAAAAACGACTTGCCTTGAGGCAGGTCGTTTTTTGTAGGTAAAAAAATAGGAACACTGCACGCAATGTCCCTACTTTATAAACTTTCAAACAGAAAGAGTTTTTTACTTCTTCGGTAATTCGCATTCCTTGCCTTGAAGGTTGTAAACCTTTTCGTCGCGAAGAATGTAAACCACACCATCAACTATTATTTTTTTCGATTTTGGTGCTTCAAGTTTCACGTTATTTATGGCGGTTGCATTTTTGTAAGTAGCCGTTATGGTTACGGCGTTGGCTGGCATCACAATGGTCAATGGGTTGGCTGTCTCTTGCTCTGTGGTGAGTGTCAATCCTTCGGACACCCATTTGTCAAATACTTTGCTACTTTCCGGAGCTTTATATTGGAAAGTAATTGATGCTCCCTCAACATAGTTGCCACCGGTATATGTCTGATTTGGATATCCATTTTTATCTGCATTGACTAAAGTGAGTGTATAAGTAGGCGCAGGTGCTTCAGCCGGCGCACTCAATAGTAGATATGCAGAAATAACGGTAGGAGTCAAATTTTTAACTTTAGCAGGAACAACCGTGTTGCCGTTCCAAATAAAAATCAGCGTATTGAGGTCGGTGGGCCAAGCATAATCGGTTAATGCACTAATATCCAATCGCACAGCATACGTTTTAGTTCCGGAGATGGCTTCTTCGCCATTACCAATACCCCAAAAATCCCCGGGTATTTTTCATAAATCAAATACCTGTTATTACATTCATACCCAACTTCAGCTGGTACAGACGTATTCTCCCTAATTTTTTGCTGAACTGCGCCTTCGGTATTGCCTATGTAAAAGTCAATAGCATTGCGATTAAGCGAAAATTCAACCGTTGTGATTTCGGTTTGGGCATGCAGAGCCGTTGCGCAACAAAAAGCTGCTAATAAAAAGAAAAGTTTTTTCATAAAATTGATAAATTTTAAATGATTTATAAGTAATTGATTTTTAATTATTTACCCCCCCCGTTTTGACGCGAGGAGGGTATATGGTTATGCGTTTTTCGCATTTTATAATTTAACACCACAAATGTAGAAAAAACTTTTGAAACAAAAAAAATACCAATAAAATCTTGTAAAGTGAAAAAAGTTCATAAACATTCAAATTGGATGAGTTTTTTACTTCTTCGGTAATTCGCATTCCATGCCTTGAAGGTTGTAAACTTTTTCGTCGCGAAGAATATAAACCACACCATCTACTATTATTTTTTTCGATTTTGGCGCTTCGAGTTTCACGTTATTTATGGCGGTTGCATTTTTGTAAGTAGCCGTTATGGTTACGGCGTTGGCAGGCATCACAATGGTCAATGGGTTATCAATCTCTTGCTCTGTGGTGAGTGTCAATCCTTCGGACACCCATTTGTCAAACACCTTGCCATCTTCCGGAGCTTTATATTGGAAAGTAATTGATGTTCCCTCAAAATAGTCGCCACCGGTATATGTCCAATTTGGATATCCATGTTTATCTACATTGACTAAAGTGAGTGTATAAGTAGGCGCAGGTGCTTCAGCCGGCGCACCCAATAGTAGAAATGAGAAATAACGGTAGGAGTCACATTTTCCACTAGTCCAGGAACAATCGTGTCGCCATCCCAAATAAAAATCAGCGTATTGAGGTCGGCAGGCCAAGCGTAATCTGTTTTTACACAAAATTGCAATTCCACAGCATACGTTTTGGTTCCGGAGATGGCTCCTTCGCCCAGACCAATACCCCAAAAATTACCCGGAGAATTTTCATAAAGCAAATACATGTTAGAACAATAATACCCAACTTCAGCGGGTGTTGACGTATTCTCCGTAATTTTGTTGGCAACTGCGCCTTCTGTGTTGCCTATGTAAAAGTCAATAGCATCGCGATTAAACGAAAATTCAACCGTTGTGATTTCGGTTTGCGCATGCAGAGCCGCTGCGCAGCAAAAAGCCGCCAATAAAAAGAAAAGTTTTTTCATAAAATTGATAAATTTAAAATAAAGGTTCAAGATTAGTTAAGTAAAGATTATCTTTGCATAATTAATTGAAGACCAATGAGTAACAAGTATTTTTTTAGAGGCAGGATTTCAGACGAGAAATTTCGATTGATTTTAAAGCTTTT
>DUQS01000052.1 GCA_012837685.1 Bacteroidales bacterium | reverse complement strand
TGCTGAACCGATTCCATCAACAAGTCCTTTTGCACAATATTGCGTAATGAGTTTAGCAAAAAACAATGTTGTTGTCACTATGGATGGTCAGGGTGCTGACGAGGCTTTAGCAGGTTATCACTATTTTTTTGGTTTTTACTTCAAGGAACTTTTAAAACAAGCCAAAATTAAACGACTTTTTAAAGAATTTGTACAATATTGGAAAAGGCATAACTCTATAGACGGTTTAAAATTCTTAATTTATTTTTTATTGCCCTCTTTTCTCAAAACTAGAGTTAGTGTTTTGGAAAAATCCTATTTGAATAATGATTTTATAAAAAGAGTTACTGCAACTGAAAAACCTACAATTGTTAATGAACTATACGGCTCTAAAAATTTAAATGAGGCTTTAATTAATCATTTTGAATATAAGTTGGAACACCTTCTAAAATGGGGTGATAGAAACTCAATGGCTTTTTCATTGGAATCTCGAACACCTTTTTTAGACTATCGACTTGTAGAATATACCTTATCGCTACCTTCTGCATATAAAATTAGGAATGGAGAAACCAAGTATGTACTTCGGCAATCAATGAAAGGACTTTTGCCTGAAATTATTCGAAAACGAAATGATAAAATTGGGTTTGCAACCCCACAGGATAAATGGTTTCGAACTAAAGAGTTTCAATCTCTTATAAACGATCTGTTGAATTCGGAAACATTTCGTAACAGAGGGTTTATTAATCCTCAAAAAGCATTAGATTTATATTCTAAACATTTGAAAGAGGAAGTTAATATTTCGAAAGAGATATGGAAGTGGATACATTTAGAATTGTGGTTTAGGGAATTTATAGATAAGAAATAGTTAGTGTAATTGAAAATTAAAATAGTTGAAATAAATAGAGAAAAATGGCTAATTTTACTGGTTTATTCATTTGCTGTGTTTTCTTTTTAATCGCTGCTATGATTTTTATTGTTTGCTTTTTTAAAAAACCATTTGGTTGTAAAATTTGGAAGTAGGAATTAAAAAAAGTGATAATCAGCCTTATTATAAAAAAGTAATTTAATAGTCTTATATAATCTTGCTTTCAAACAACCAATTAAGATGATTTTGATAAGTTTTTATCAAATTTTGAGAATTTGGTCTACATAAAAAATAAGTTTTCTCATCTATATAGAATTGAATTATGTCAATCGTAGAGCATCGTAGTTTTATGTCCATTATTCAAGGTGTATGGACTCGTTTTTTAAGTATCTTGACAATGTTTTCATTTCCTTATCAAGTAACTGTTTTTTTACATAAAATGAGAGGCGTTAAGATTGGCTCTCAATCGCATGTGGCGAGGGGTGTGTTTTTGGATGATAGGAATCCAAATTTGATTGAAATAGGGAAGGGAGTGGCTATAACTTCTGGTGTTATGATTTTGTGTCATCAGCGCGATCTTACAAATTATAAACAAGGAGTGTACGCAATGCATTGTCCTTTTAAGGAAGGAAAGGTGGTTATTAAAGATGGAGCTCATATCGGCATAGGAGCTATTATAATGCCAGGTGTTACAATAGGAGAAGGTGCAATTATTGGAGCAGGGGCAGTTGTAACAAGAGATATTCCTCCTTATTCCGTAGTGGTTGGCTCTCCTGCTAAAGTAATAAAAACGTTTGAAGCAAAATGAAATACATATTAGAATTAAATCATCCGAAACATTATTATCAATTTAAACACATTAGGAAAAACCTAATAAATTGTGGTAATGAAGTTGTTGTACTTGCCCGTGATAAGGATGTTTTACTCAATGTTCTTCAAGAAGAAAACGTTGATTATTTAATTTTTGGTCGCCACAGAAAAAAAATGGCTGCTAAAATTTGGGGAACTCTTTCTATTCTTTGGAATTATGCTAAAATAGTAAAACACGAAAAACCTGATGTGATTATTACAAAAGCGTCATTTTACGGTGTTTTTATGGCAAAAATTTTTGGTAAAAAATCCATTATTTTTCCTGATTCAGAGGTTGTTACAGTTACTAATAAATTTGTTGTTCCATTGTGTGACAAAGTTGTTACTCCTGAAACATTTGGCTTAAATTACGGGAAAAAACATATAAAAGTTCCCGGATTTTTCGAAAATTGCTATCTTGCTCCATCAGTTTTTATTCCTAACAAAAAGATTATTCAACAATATGGCTTGAAATGTCCTTATGCTATATTTCGTTTCGTGGGATGGTTTGCTAATCACGATGTTCATAATGGAGGGTTTTCTCTTGAAGAAAAGTTAGCTTTGGTAAAAGCGGTTGAGCCGTTTATGACAGTGTATATCTCTTCCGAAAAAGAAATGCCCGAAGAACTGAAAAATTATAAATTACCAACACCTGCATCACAGATTCATTCCGTTTTGAGTTTTGCAGATTTATATCTCGGTGATTCGCAGACAATGGCAACTGAGGCAGCCTTGCTTGCGACCCCGTCAATAAGGTCAAATTCATTCGTGGGAGAACATGATATGACAAACTTTATCGTATTGGAGAAAAAGTATAACTTATTGTGTAATAGAAGTAATTTTGAGGAAGTGTTAGCTTTGGTGACTGATTTTGCTTCAAAATCACGAAAGGAAGAGTGGATTATCAAACAAGAAAAATACAATCAAGAAGTTGGAGATTTAAATAAAATTATTACAGATATAATTTTGAATTTATAACAAAACTATTATTTTTTTTTGAATATTTCATTTTATGGATTTTACGCTTCATACATACCGCCGATTACTGTTGGCTTTAAAAGATGCAAGATATAATTTTCTGACTTTCGAATCTTATTGTCGACAAAAAGAGAACAAAACACTGCCGGAGCGTTTTGTGATATTGCGTCACGATGTAGATTTGAAAGCTGCCAATTCTTTACAAACAGCCCGTATAGAAGCTGAATTAGGTTTAAAGGGCACTTATTATTTTAGAGTGGTGCCACAAAGTAACCAACCGAATATAATTAAGCAAATTGTGGCTCTCGGTCATGAAATTGGCTATCACTACGAAGATATGAGCCGATGTAAAGGCGATATTGAGGCTGCTATTGAACATTTTCAAAGTCAGTTGGCTTATTTTCGACAGTTTTATCCCGTTCAAACAATTTGTATGCATGGCGCACCGCGCAGCCAATATGACAGCAAAGATTTATGGAAACAGTATGATTATCACGATTTTGG
>DUQS01000004.1 GCA_012837685.1 Bacteroidales bacterium | reverse complement strand
TACTGTTTTTCAATCCCAACTTGCTGTTTGATATCGGTTTTCAACTGAGTTACAGTGCGGTGTTGGCAATTGTTTATTTCCAGCCTAAGATTGCAGGTCTTATTTATGTGAAAAATCGTTGGCTGCGTTGGGCTTGGGAATTAGCTGCGGTGTCGTTGGCTGCTCAGTTGGGTACTGCACCGTTTTCTGTTTTCTATTTTCACCAATTTCCCAACTATTTCCTGCTGAGTAATTTTGTCGTTATTCCTGCCGCTACACTTATTTTGTATGCTGCTGTTGCTTTGTTTGTGTTTTCGCCCGTTCCGTATGTGAATGTGGCGGTAGCGTTTGTGCTGAAATGGATTTTGAAAATCATGTATGCCTGTATTGTGTGGATTGAACATTTGCCTTACTCTTTGTCAATTGTTTGGATTGACGGTTGGCAATTGCTGTCACTCTATGCCGCTTTGTTCGCTGTGATGTGGTGGTTGGATAAAAAATCGTTTATTTCGTTTGCGACGGTCGTCTGTTTGTTGCTCATCTTTTTTGTTGTCGATGCACGAAATCGTTACTATTCAGCACGTTTGAATGGTGTTGTAGCATACAACGACTATAAAGCTACTGTGTTAGATATTATAGGCGACGAGCATATTGTTCTGACTACCGATTCATTGCGTGCCGAACTATTGGGTGCCGATTTTTGGAGTAAAAATGCGTTGCCAACTCCGCAAATAGTTAGTTTGGACACTATCTCTGAATGTGCTTTTGTAAAAGACGGAAACCGCTATTTAGTGTTGACGGACAATTATTTCCGATATAAAAAATCGGCTAAGCCGCTTGAAGTAGATTATTTGTTGGTCGGTAAAGCGGTCTATCCCAATCAGCGACTGATAAAAGAATTTGTTCGCCCTAAATATTTAATTGCTCTTGCCGATGTTTCCGAACGTAATGTTCAGAAGTATAAACTTTTAACGGAAAAAGAGAACATCGATTTTTATTCTGTCGGTCATTCAGGTGCGTGGATAAACGGATTTCACTATTAAGGTCATCGACTTTTGTCAGCGGCAGTTATTGATAAAATCGGTTTTCCTATACAGCCGTTGGGATAGTTTATGCGCAGTAGGTCGGAAAGTGTTGGCGCAATATCTTCCATATTTATTTCTCCTTTTATTTCTTGTGCCTTAATTCCAAATCCGTAAAAAGCTATAGGAATGTTGGTTTGCGCTTGATGTGGGTGTTCAATTACTTGTTTGTTTAAATCGACTTCCGACCATCCGGGGAGCAGAGTAAATACAATATCGCCCGATACGTTTTTGTGGTAACCATTGCGTATTTTTATCATAATATCGTTGCCGCCGGCGTTCTGTATTTGTGTAGATGTGAAAGCGTTTTGGATGCCTTCAAATTCGGTAAGAAACTGTGCGGCGTACATTTCCATTTCTTGTTTGTTTATTTTGTTGCTGTTTATCAGCGCATGATTGAGGTAGATGTTGCGGTTATAGTAGTCGTTTATCCATTGTCCTTGTCCGTAGATTGCCATCAGATAGCTGTTGAGAAGTGCGAGCGAACGTTTAGTGTTGAATTGCCCGCTTGGTATTTTTTTACTCAAATCGCTGTCGAATTGCGATGTTTGTTTCTTGTCTTGTGCGGTTATCAGCACTACTACGGCGTTATTCATTCCTACGCTGATATCGATAGCATCAAGCAAGTAACGGATTTCTTTGTCTAATCTCAAATAGAGATCTTCCTGTTCGAGACACATGGTGTTGTCGTTTTTTTGAAACGGTGAGTTTACTGTAAATTGTACGCATAACATATCGGTAAAATCGTCTTCGCCCATTTCGGCTTCTCGTAAAGTTTTTACCGCCAAATTTCTCATCAACGAATTGACAGCCGGTGTTTGTTTAAAAGTGCTAATCTGTTGGCTGAAAGTTTTGTAATCGTTGCTGTCGTAAAAGAGCCATTTATTTCCCAACTGTTTTTTTGTGCAAGGCGCAAACAGGTACTTATCTATTGCTTGCATCGGTGTCCATTGTTGGTTCATATAGTCGCTTACAGTGTAGTCGATGTTCATTTTTTCCACCCACGAAGGCAATCCTTTTTCGTAAAAATTGGTAGTACACAAATTACCGGTTTGGTCGTCAATCCAAATAGCTGCATTGGCTAAATGTCCGCCCATCATCAAAGCATCGTCGGATTGTAAAGCAAAAGCGTAAATTTTCGATTGACCGGACTGGCTGAGAGCCACTTCGTCGGCAATGGTTGTGGAGAGCAGACGTCGCGGTGAAACGGTTTCAGCACAAGCAATGCCTTTGTAGCGCGAGTCATAGGTAAAGGAAACAGCGGCATCTTCCACCAAATTATAATATTTTTCGCTTGTTATGCCGTGAAAATAGGGAACAGTACCTGTAAAAATTGTTGCATAATCGGTAATTTCGCCAGCCGGAATGTAATTGCATTTTGCTTTGGAAATGTAGGCTCCTTCGCCGATGATACGTTTAAAACCGCCGTTTCCAAAAACGTTCCACAAAGTAGCAATGTGGTCGCTTTTTAACCCTTCGACTGCGATGACTACTGTCAATTTCGGTTTGCGCAATGCTTGTGGCTGTGCCCATAAAAGTAGTGGTAATAGGCAGAAAATCAGCAGAATATTAATTGATTTATTGTACATGGAAACGCGATTTTTGAAGTTGTATGAAAGCGACTGAACGAATGATAGACAAAGCAATAAGCGGTATAAAAGCAGCGTGTAGCAACTGTAATTGTAGAATAGACACTACGAGTGCACACAAGCAACAAATACTATTGAAAATAAAATAGTAGTTAAGGTAACGGTAGGAGGACTTAATAAACAAACATACTGTTGCGATTAATGCTAAAGGATTGCAAAATAGTAGGTTGAAATTTTCTTTCACTATCGGATGTATGGAAAAGAATGCTAAAAAGAAAATAACACATCCAATTAAGCCGATAGCGGCAAAAAACACAGCATCGAACCAGTGACAGTAGCGTTTTGTTCGCCACTCGTAAAACGCAAGCAGCGTGCCGAATAGTGCCAATAGGTTAATTATGAAAATAGGCGATAATAGAAAAGGTATTGTGTTGCCGTCGTCGTGTTCAGTAGCGGTAAACAGCAGATTGGTTTCTGATACCATCGGTTGCGTTGTGCCGACAGAATCCGTTTTTTCCGCATGGTCTATCAGCCATTTAGTGTATAGCGGGAAAGCAACTGTTTCCATCATGCCGATAGGCTTGTCCGATAGGCTGCTCACAACTAAGTCGATACCAAAGCGCAGCCAATTATTGTAGCCGACGTACTCTTCAATAATGGTTCGGTAAGTTGTTTGTGTGTGCGGTAGGTTAAACGTGATGTTCTCCGCTTGATTGCGTATCAATAAGAAAAATGGTCGTGTGGCGCAGTTGTCGTATATAAAATTGTAGCGGTAAATACGATTTTCCGGTTGGTAGTTTTCGATAAGTGCATCATAAATTTTTTGTTTTTCGTCTGATGTAAGATTGAGTTTTTGTTCATAGACCGATGAGTTGCGCTCTACATATTCCGGCATGAAATAACGAAAAGGCAGCGCACCAAGTTGATAATCCGTTTCGCCTTTCACAAAGCGAGCTATGAAGTGGTCGGACGAAAAATCGAATACACCGTAGTGAAAAACAATATCAAGGTCGTTTTGCGGGTCGGTGATGCGTATGGCAGTGTGTCCGAATTTGGCATAAACGGCAGGTCCTGGTTCGCAGGTCAAAAGGCTGATGGTGCTTTGGTCGGACAGTTGCGCAAAAGTTTGCAAAGTGACCAAAAAGCAGCAAAATGTAAAGAGAACTTTTTTCATGCCCATCGTGGTGTTATCAGCGTAGTTTCAGAACCATTCCCACTTTTGCGGGCGTGCCGTATTCGAGGTCGTTTAGTTTATAGAGCCATTTTAGGCGTATGCCGTACAGTTGCGAAATGGAGTGCATCGATTCGTAGGCTTCTACCGTATGCGTTTCAAATTTTTCTTCCGCTTTCAACCTTTTCATCCATAAATATACGTAATCGCCGCGTTGAAGCGTGGTTGCTTCAGCCATATCGTTGAAATAGAGCAGATTTTTTTCGGG
>DUQS01000003.1 GCA_012837685.1 Bacteroidales bacterium | reverse complement strand
GAATTTACAATGTTACATGGGACATTCAAAACGCAGATACGCTAACCATTGAACATTATAATGGTAGAATGGATTTCGTATTTGGGAATCCGCCGTATGTACGCGTACACAATCTTGACACGAGCTATGATACTGTAAAAAAATTCAAATTTGCCGAAAAAGGTATGACAGATTTATTTATTGTCTTTTTCGAGATTGGATTTAATATGCTATCCACTAATGGCTGCATGAGTCTCATAACACCAAGTTCGTGGTTAAGTAGCCAAGCAGGAAAAAATTTGCGAACTTACATTTTACACAATAAAAATCTTTCAGGTTTAATTGATTTAGAGCATTTTCAGCCATTTAACTCAACAACTTATACATTGATTTCCAGATTTTTAAAGGGCGAAAATTGTGATAAAGTAAAATATTATACATTCAACGGAACCAATCGTTCTGTAATATTTAACAGTACTATTCCGCTACAAGCCATTGAAATAGGTGGAAATTTTTATCTGGCTTCAGAACAAGAATTAAGCCTATTGCGAAAAATCCGTACTACACATACCTACAAATATGTAACTGTCAAAAATGGGTTTGCCACGCTTGCAGATAAAATTTTTATTAACGATTTTTCTTTTTCAGATTGCACAATAGATGTACTTAAAGCATCAACAGGAAAATGGTCAAAGTGTATTTTTCCATATGATGAGAAAGGAAATCCACTGTCAGAAGAGCAAATGCAAAATCACAAACAAGCATATCAACATTTGCTTAAACACAAAAATTTACTAACCAAGAAACGCGATATAAAAAATTATACATGGTTTTTATTTGGACGAACACAAGCAATTAGAGATGTTACAGTAAATAAATATGCGATAAACACTATAATTAAAAATAAAAACAGCATCCACTTAGAAATAGTAGCAGCAGGAAAAGGAGTTTACAGTGGACTTTATATATTAACAGATATTGATTGGGAAATCATTAAAGACCTTATTATCTCGGATGATTTTATCTGCTACATAAAAATGTTGAAAAATTATAAAAGTGGAGGTTATTACACTTATTCGTCTAAAGACTTGGAACAATATTTAAATTACAAATTATCTGAAAAATATGGACAATCACGAATTTCTAAAGGTAATCTCCAACTCTTTTAAAAAATTTCTCGAAACAGGTTCCCGTAGTAACGAGAAATTAAAAATATTGCATAGTGCTATTGCAACAGATATTGTAAATCGTCTTGGCAATGGATATTCCGTACATTCATTAGGAATTGGGAAAGGTCAAGAAATGAAAGTAAACGGAAGATATATTGATAAAACCGTTGATATTACCATAATGAAAGCAGGAAAACCTATTGCTGGTATTGCAGTAAAATTTGTGATGCAAAATTATTCGCAAAATTCAAACAACTATTTTGAAAATATGTTGGGAGAAACTGCTAATATTAGATGTGGAAAAATACCTTATTTTCAAATTTTTATTATTCCTGACAAATTACCCTATTACAAAAAAGACGGCACTTTTCAAAAATGGGAAACATTTACCGTACACAATTCACACAAATACAAGGTTTTATCACAAGACAATATTGAAACCTCAATACATACGCCAACAAAAACTCTTCTTTTTGTAATTAAGTTACCGGAACCGACTAAGCCTATTTTAAACAAACAAGAATACAAAGAATACTACACCAACCTTAAGTGCCTTAACGTTGAAACATCTCAAGAAGTTTATGGAATTTTTGAAAGTGCTGTGATTTATAATAACTACGAAGACTTTGCAAATAAAGTTGTGCATTACATACAATTCATGTGACTTTTTCCAAGCAATTATTCTACAAAGACTTTGGCAAAATCAAAGTCTTTTTTAATGCATATACTTTAAGAAAAAACAGTATCTTTGTAATTCTTTTTTTGAAAAAAGTATAGATGACAATCATGACCATAAAAGTGCTTTTAGAGTCAAACTGCTCCGGCTGCAAAGCCACACTCAACGCCATACGAGAAGCCGCCGCACACGCTGAAGGTGAAACCATTACAGTTGAAGCAATAGAAGAACTCGATGAAATACTCAAATATAATGTATGGAACTTGCCTGCCGTTATCATCGACGGTAAAACGGTTTCCGTTGGCAAACGCCTCAACGTCAATCAGGCTGCCGAACTTATCAACGCTGCCAAAAAATCCATCTAAACCACTATGACCGATTTTTTCAACACACTACTCTCGCAAGCCGAATCGCCTCTTTGGATAACCATTTTGCTGGGAGTGGTTTTTGCTTTAGACCCCTGTGCCATGCTCACCAACATCGCCGCTATCAGTTACATAGGCAAAGATTTGGACAAGAAAAAAGTGTTCACCAACGGGCTTTGGTACACGTTGGGACGCACAACCGTTTTCGGCATTATGGGTCTTGCGCTCATTGTTTTACTGCGTACAGGTGCAAGTCTGCTCCATATCAGCGATTTTTTTGCAGAATATAGCGAAATCCTTCTTATTCCGTTTTTCATAATAATGGGTACACTCCTATTTTTTCCCGATATTTTTCCTTCGCTCACATTGTCAATTTCGTCCGATAAGTTCAATAATCGAATGAGTAAAAACAATTGGGGTTCGTTTCTTATGGGAGCGTTGCTTTCGTTGACTTTTTGCCCCACCAACGCTATGATTTTTTTCGGAATGCTGTTGCCCACATGCGCCACTACGTCCACCGGATGGCTACTGCTAATCGTTTTTGCACTTATTGTTTCTCTGCCGGTCATACTCATTGCTTGGATTATTGCATTTAGCGTTGGTAGCGCAAGCAAGTTTTATAAGTCGATGAAAAATGCGGGGAAATGGGCGCGATGGATTACGGGAGGCTTATTTATTGCTATCGGAATTTTCTTTTTTTTGGAACATTGCGGAATATAGAAAAATCAAGAGAAATAAAGCTTGTACTGCTTTTTTCTTTGGGCTTTTTTGACTATTTTTGCAGGCTTATAAAAAACGCTTCGAATACTAAAGCAAACAGTCTGTATGACGTATTTTTTTGAACGCTTTTCTATTTATGGATAAAATTCGCAATTTTTGCATCATAGCACATATCGACCACGGCAAAAGTACGCTGGCTGACCGCTTGTTGGAATATACAAATACCGTTGCCAAAAAAGACCTGCAAGCGCAAGTGCTCGACAGTATGGATTTGGAACGCGAGCGCGGCATCACCATCAAGAGCCACGCCGTACAAATGAAATACACACTGCACGGAGAAGAATATACACTCAACTTAATTGACACTCCCGGGCACGTCGATTTTTCATACGAAGTGTCGCGCTCCATCGCTGCTTGCGAAGGCGCATTGCTTATCATTGATGCATCTCAAGGTGTGCAGGCACAAACCATCAGCAACCTTTACATGGCAATTGAGCACGATTTGGAAATTATTCCGATAATAAATAAATGCGACATGGATAATGCAATGCCCGAGGTTGTAGAAGACGAAATTGTCGATTTATTGGGCTGTCCGCGCGAAGACATCATACGTGCCAGCGGCAAAACCGGCATGGGCGTGGACGAAATTCTGAATGCTATTGTCGAGAAAATTCCTGCACCAAAAGGCGACCCGAACGCTCCGCTTCAATGTTTGATTTTCGATTCGGTTTTCAACAATTTCCGTGGTATTATCGCCTATTTTAAAGTTGTCAACGGCGTGTTGCGTACAGGTGATTTTGTCAAATTTTTCAATACCGGTCGCCAATACGATGCCGACGAAATCGGTATTCTAAAAATGGATATGCAACCGACTCAAGAGTTAAGCACGGGAAATGTCGGCTACATCATCAGTGGCATAAAAACTTCAAGCGAAGTAAAAGTGGGCGACACCATTACCCATGTCAATCGTCCTTGTAAAGAAGCTATTGCCGGTTTTGAAGAGGTAAAACCGATGGTTTTTGCCGGCGTATATCCCATTGAAACAGAGGATTACGAAAATTTGCGCGCAAGTTTGGAAAAACTGCAACTGAACGACGCATCGCTCAGTTTTTCACCCGAAAGTTCGGTGGCATTAGGCTTTGGTTTCCGTTGCGGATTTTTAGGATTGTTGCACATGGAAATTGTGCAGGAACGCCTCGACCGCGAATTTGACATGGACGTAATAACCACCGTACCTAACGTGTCGTACCTTATTTACGATAAAAACGGCAACGAAATAGAAGTGCACAATCCGGCAGGTATGCCCGACGTAGCGACCATTGAACATATAGAAGAACCTTATATCCGCGCATCTATCATTACCACTACCAATTACATTGGTCCCATTATGACGCTCTGTTTGGATAAACGTGGCGAATTGATAAAACAGGAATTTATTTCCGGCAACCGCGTAGAAATAGTGTTTGATCTGCCGTTGGGCGAAATTGTTATCGATTTTTATGACAAACTAAAATCCATATCCAAAGGTTACGCTTCGTTCGATTATCACGCCAATGGCTTCAGACCGTCTAAATTGGTAAAACTCGATATTCTGCTGAACGGCGAACCTGTCGATGCACTTTCAACGCTGACACACCAAGACAATGCCGTAACTTTCGGGCGCCGTATGTGTGAGAAATTGAAAGAACTTTTGCCGCGCCAACAATTCGATATCGCCATACAAGCAGCCATTGGAGCAAAAATTATCGCCCGCGAAACAGTAAAACAGTTGCGCAAAGATGTTACCGCAAAATGCTACGGTGGCGACGTATCGCGCAAACGCAAACTGTTGGAAAAACAGAAACGCGGTAAGAAGCGTATGAAACAAATCGGCAATGTAGAAGTGCCGCAAAAAGCTTTCCTTGCCGTTTTAAAACTCGATTAAATAACTTTTTATCAATATTTATAAACAATTAAATTCGTCTAAATTATGAACGAAACTATTTTGTCCGATTCTGTGGACACATTGCAGAGCTTGCAACAGGCTGTTACCGACTCAATAGGAGTGGTGGGACAACAAGCTGCTGAAGCGGTCGCCTCTTCGGGCTATGTAATGCCGGTGTGGGGAATTATTCCATTTGCACTTATGTTGCTTACCATTGCCATAGGTCCGCTTTTAGTGGAAAATTGGTGGGACAAAAATCGCAATAAACTTATCGTTGCACTTTTCTTAGGTGTTCCAACTGCCGTTTTTTTAATTATAAAAGGCTTGGCAGCCGAATTGGAAGAACAACTGATTTACGACTATATTCCATTTATTATTTTGCTTTTATCGTTGTATGTGGTAACAGGAGGCATACGGCTTACCGGTGACATCAAAGCGAAACCGTCTGTGAACACACTGTTTTTAGGCATCGGATACGTTTTAGCATCATTTATCGGCACAACGGGTGCGGCAATGCTGCTCATTCGTCCAATATTGGCAACCAATGCGCAACGCGAGCACAAAGTCCACACAGTGCTATTTTTCATTGCTACCGTTGCCAACTGTGGCGGTCTTTTGACACCGCTCGGCGACCCTCCACTATTTATTCTTTATCTGCGCGGTGCCGAATTTACATGGTTCTTCAATTTGTTCCCTGAATGGGCTTTTGTTGGTGCTATACTATTGTTCACATACTATCTGGTGGACAAATACTATTACAAAAAAGAACATTGGACAGCATTGTCGGCTGACGCACGCGAAGTACAACCACTTTCTATTTCCGGTCGCATCAATTTAATTTACCTGCTTGGTATCATTTTGTCGGTAGCATTCATCAATGTGCAATATATCCCCGATATGAAAGAAGCAGACGCTCCTATTTGGATAAAATTCCTCCGCGAAATTGTGCTGCTGTCTATCGTTTTCTTGTCGGTTTACACCACCAGAAAAAAAGTGCGCCAAGATAACAACTATTCGTGGGGACCGATTATTGAAGTTGCCATCGTTTTCCTTGGCATCTTTACAACTATGACCCCCGCTCTAATCTATCTCAAAGCCAACGCCGCTCATCTTAACCTAATCGAACCGTGGCAATTTTACTACTACACCGGCGCACTCAGTTCGTTCTTAGACAACACACCTACGGCTGTAGCCTTCTACAGTGTAGCAACCGGACTTCCTGAAGCATCAGCAGCCATGGCGCAAGGTGTCGTCAAAGGCACCGTTATGTGTAATGGAGTCGCTACCAGTTTCGTAGCCGGAATACCCGAAATTTTGCTGAAAGCTATCTCTTTGGGAGCTGTTGTATTTGGTGCGATGACTTACATTGGCAACGGTCCTAACTTTATGGTTAAAGCCATTGCAGAAAAAGAAAACATCAAAATGCCATCTTTTTTCGGTTATATGATTAAATTTTCTTTGATTGTATTATTACCGATTTATATTCTGGTACAACTTATATTTTTATAATTTTCTGATTAACTAATGGCAAAAAAAGTAACGAAAAGAAAAAAAACGACAACAAAGAGAAAAAAGAAAAAATCGGGGAAAATTATAGATAAAACACTCTTCTGGTGTATTTTAATCGGCTTTGCTGCAAGCATCGTCATCATTGTAGCGGTAGAATACCGAATGCGAAACGCTCCGGTCGATATCACAGTAAAAGAGTGCGATTTGTGTAAACATGCTTCTGCTCCCATTGATTCAACAACACGTTTTCGTGATAAAAATGCGCTCCATTGGGAACACGCCACAAGAAACGGATTAAGTCGTCCTTTTAAGGACAAAGCCGATTTGGAAAGCAACATCGACTCGTGCCTGGACAACGGTTTTTTGGTGCCAATAAAAGCAAATCGCTACTACGTCATCAAGGAACTAACGCATTCGCATCCGTACTTAACGCCAGAAGCTGCCAAACTGTTAAACGAAATTGGTGTACGATTTCAAGAAAAATTGCGTGAAAAACAGTTGGGAAACTACAAATTTCGCATCACTTCGATGTTGCGCACTGAAGAAGACCAAAAAAAATTAACGCGCGTCAATCGGAATGCTACGCCCAACGGAACAGCACACTATTTCGGAACAACATTTGACATTGGTTACTACAAATACGAAAAAAATCAGATTTGTGAAAGTAATCCGCAAGTGGAAGAAATTTTTAAAGAAACTTTGCGCGAAATGCGTAAACAATGCCGATTTCTTATCATTTGTGAAGGACGCTCAAAATGCTTTCACATGACAGTTACAAAATGCCGATAAAAAAAGCGTTTGGAAAAATTTCCAAACGCTTTTTTATTAGATGCGTACTGCAACACCATGTTCTAACAGATAGCGTTTCAGTATTGGAATTTCCACCTCTCTATAATGAAATATGGAAGCTGCTAATGCTGCATCAGCATGACCGTCTTTTAACACATCGACAAAATGATTCATTGTGCCTGCACCGCCGCTAGCTATCACAGGAATTGATACACTTTCCGCAATTGCCTTTGTGATGTCCAATGCAAAGCCATTTTTCGTGCCGTCGTGGTTCATGGAAGTGAGTAAAATCTCTCCCGCTCCCATTGCTGCACATTGCTGTGCCCAATCCAACGCTTTCAATTCCGTTTTAACTCTGCCACCGTTCAGATAAACGTACCAATCGCCATCATCAAATTTAACATCAATAGCCAACACCAAACATTGCGAACCGAATTGTTCGGCAAATTCCTCTATCAATTGCGGGCGAAGTACGGCAGCAGAATTAATTGAAACTTTGTCCACACCATTTTGTAGTAGAGTTTTCACATCATCTACTTCACTAATGCCCCCTCCAACGATAAACGGAATAGTTATTTTTTGCGCTACTCGGCTCACTAATTCTACCAAAGTTTTTCGCTTTTCATTGGTGGCTGAAATGTCCAAAAAGACTAGTTCATCGGCTCCTTGTTCTTCATAAAAACGGGCAAGTTCCACAGGGTCGCCCACTCTTTTCAGACCTTCAAAATTGATGCCTTTTACTGTTTGTCCATCCTTGACATCGAGGCATGGAATAATACGTTTTGTAAGCATAGGTTACAAATTAAAAAATTGTTTTATTTGGTAGTCTTCATCGCTTCAGCTATCTTGTCCTGAATTTCTTGGCACAATTCTACGTTGTCTTCCAATAATTTTTTGGCAGCTTCGCGTCCTTGTGCTAATTTGGTGTCGCCATAGGAAAACCACGAACCACTTTTTTTAACAATGTTGTATTCAACGCCTAAATCGATAGTTTCGCCGACTTTTGAAATGCCTTTTCCGTACATAATGTCAAATTCTGCTTTACGAAACGGAGGCGCCACTTTATTTTTCACCACTTTCACGCGCGTCTCATTGCCAATAACGTTGTCGCCGTCTTTTATTTGACCTATCCTGCGAATATCCAAACGTACCGAAGCATAAAATTTCAAAGCGTTACCGCCGGTGGTCGTTTCGGGATTACCGAACATAACACCTATTTTCTCACGTAATTGGTTGATAAAGATACAGGTTGTATTGGTTTTGCTTATGGTTGCTGTAAGTTTACGCAACGCCTGTGACATCAAGCGCGCCTGAAGACCCATTTTAGAATCGCCCATTTCACCTTCAATTTCGGCTTTCGGCGTCAATGCAGCCACAGAGTCAATAACTATAAGGTCAACAGCCGACGAACGTATCAATTGGTCAGCTATTTCCAAAGCCTGTTCGCCGTTGTCGGGTTGCGAAATAAGTAACTCTTCCATTTTTACACCCAAATTTTCGGCATAAAAACGGTCGAAAGCGTGCTCTGCATCAATTATGGCTGCTATGCCGCCTGCTTTTTGCGCTTCGGCAATGGCATGAATAGCCAGCGTTGTTTTACCGCTCGCTTCAGGACCGTAAATTTCGATTACTCGACCGCGCGGATAGCCGCCAACGCCTAAAGCCGCATCCAAACCCAACGAACCGGATGAAATAACTTCAACTTCTTCCACTTCTTCGTTCGACATTCTCATAATAGTTCCTTTGCCATGGTCTTTTTCTATTTTGTCCATCGCTAACTGGAGTGCTTTCAGCTTCTCCAAAGTCGGTTTTTTTGTTTCTTCGCTCATAGTTTTTTATTTATTTGTTTAATATTTGATTTGCATGATTACTTACGGTTATCTCTTTGGGCTTAAAAATGCGCTCTAAAACGCCTTCTTCATTGAAAATGAATGTAGTACGAAAAACGCCCATATAAGTTCGACCGTATAGTTTTTTCTCGCCCCATACACCAAAATGTTCTACCAAAGTTTTTTCGGTATCACTTATCAGGTCAAATGGTAGTTGATTTTTAGTGATAAATTTTTGATGCGACAACGCGCTGTCAATACTCACACCCACCACTTCGTAGCCTGCTTTACGCAATTCGTCATAGTTATCACGCAAGTTGCGAGCTTCGGCTGTGCAACCGGACGTATTGTCTTTGGGATAAAAATAAAGCACTAATTTTTTACCTAAATAAGCAGAACCATACACAGGTTCATCATTTTGATTGGTTCCTAAAAAATCCGGTAGTTTATCTCCTATCTGCATCATAACACTAAAATTTTTCTGTTTTCAAAGGTACGATTTTTTTTTGAAAAATTCTTATGCAATTTTCGTTTTAAGCAAATATTTTTCCATTTTTATCCGTAACTTTGTAAAATTGTTATATACAAGCTTTTGTACAGACATGAATTTAGAAAAAAAACGATTTTTATACGCTTTATTCTTCCCAACGGTTTTTGTCGTTCTTATAGGATTGGTATTTGCTTGTCAAGTAGGCTTACACATTGACTTATATTGGTTGGGCGTGCATCCGGGTCGTCTTAATGGATTGTTGGGAATTTTGACACACGTATTTGTCCATTCCGATATAACGCATTTGCTGAACAATCTGCTTTCATTTTGGATTTTATCGGTAGCGTTATTTTATTTCTACAGAGATATCGCTTTGCGTATTTTGTTGTATTCGTGGCTCATTTCAGGCACTCTATTGTGGATTATCGGACGTGAAAGTTGGCATATCGGTTGCAGCGACCTTATCTACTGTCTGGCTTTTTTCCTGTTTCTAAGCGGTTTACTGCGCAAACATATTCCACTCATTGCCATTTCGCTAACGGTGGTATTCGTTTACGGTAGCCTTGTTTGGAATCTTCTGCCTTGGATGCCCGATAGACCTATTTCGTGGGAAGGACATTTGGCAGGTGCGGTAACAGGCATTACGTTAGCTGTTATATTCCGTCACCAAGGACCACAGCGACCGCCCGAATTGGAAGGTGAAGAAATTGATGACAACGAACCTTATTGGGAAGAGGAAAACGCATCCGAAGAAGATGAAAGTATTGCAAATTCAAATATTTAATGTAATTTTGTACGCTATTAAAAAATTAAGAACATGGAAAAGCAAGAAAACAAGAAAAAAGAATCGCACGAACTGAATTTATTGGATCTTATCCTGATGTTTTTTCAATGGATAAAGAAAACGAGTATCGGTCTGTTTCATTTTATACTTAAGACTCTGCGTTTTGGATTTCAATATTTTTGGATTATAACTCTATGCACTTTTATCGCTTTGGTAGTAGGATTTTTCTGCACAAAACCATCGCAAGTAAAAGTAGAAGGACGTTCAACATTGCTGTTTGCACCGGAAAACAGAGCTAACGTTTACAACAATCTAAAAGTAATACAAGCCTATTGTGGCGATTTGAAAGTATTACCCCAACTTCTAAACATAGAAGATTCGGTGGCTAAAAAAATTCGCGAAATAAATATCTACAATTTATGCTATTCAAAAGATAAATACAAAAATTATCATTCCAATACCCAACATTATTACGGCTATATAAATAAATATGACGACAATACTTATGACCGTATTGTTGGAGAGCCTGATGTAAAAAACAAAATGAGCAAAATGGGCGACACCACCAATTTAATTATGTCGGATAGGCTGATGGTGGGCATCAAGGCAAAAAATTTGGCCGGTTACAACGATGTTTACAACAAAATTGCCCAATATCTCGTTGCTCAACCCACCATCAATGCAATACACCAAGCGTTTGTTGAGCAAACCGAAAATCGCATAGAATTTTGCGACAATGAAATAAAAAGATTGGACAGCTTGGCTAATCATACCTATTTCAATTCTCCAACCGATTTTTCGTTAAAGATGAACAACACGGTTTTAACGGGCGAAGTCAAAAAACAACTGCTGTACGAAGAAATAAACCAATTGTACAATTGGCGTCAAAATTTATCTTACAATTTAGAACGCTACAAAAGTCCCGCTTATTTCACGTCGGATGTTATTTTGATGCGTTCGTCCCGATTAATTGCTATCTTTCTGTGGATGTTAGGTGGTATTGCCTTTGGATATGCTGTCTCATTGTATGTGCGCTATAAAAAAGAAATTGCAGCCTACATGAAGAAAAAATAAGACAAGTTTGGACGTTTTTCAAGAGAAACCAGACAAACAATCTCTATAAAATTTACATAACCATTCAAAAAACGACCGATTTTTTTTCGATCGTTTTTTGTGATAACACGTTTACCGATATGAAAATTCTATTTGTTTGCCTCGGCAATATTTGCAGATCGCCCATAGCCGAAACCGTTTTTAATCAACTTTTAGCCGAAAAAGGTCTTACCGAACACTACGAAATAGACTCCGCAGGTCTCGACAACTACCACGAAGGCGAATTAGCCGACCCGCGTATGCGTCGCCATGCGGAACTACACGGTTATAACATCACGCACCGCTCGCGCCCTATTAAACCAAGCGATTTTAACCATTTCGATTTGATTTTAGGAATGGATCCTTCCAATATACGTGAATTGCTCAGCAGAGCAAGCGAAGCCAACCGACATAAAATTAAATTATTGGGTGACTACTGCCAACAACACACAGTTGATGCCATTCCCGACCCTTATTTAGGCGTTGACAAAGATTTTGAATATGTGATAGAGTTAGTCGAAGATGCTTGCGCAGGACTGTTACTCGAAATTGAAAGCAATGGTGAACATACGCGAAGTTAATTTGCTTAACGCTTGCGTATATTTGTAATTTTCAGGGTCTAAATAATTCTCACGTTCTTCCAACGGAGTTAAAATATTGTTGAAACCCAATGCAAAGCGAATTTCGGGTGAGAATCTGAAGAAACTAAAATAAATAGTACAGCCCGCACCAAATTCCACAAAATAATCGCCCGGCTTCAGTAACACCGGCATCTGTTTGTCTCGTGCCAAATCGAATGCGATACCGCCACCTGCCAAAATATATGGTCGATAGTTATTGATGCGTACCGAACTGTATTTCACATAAAGAGGAATAGTAATAGAAGTCGATTTTATTGAAGTACTGATAATTTCATCGTCCACATTATTGCTGTACGAAATGGTACGGTCGGCTAAATAGAGCGACGGCACAAAACGCAAATTAAAATATTCGCCCATACGCAAATCGGCGATAGCTCCCACGGTAAAGCCCGGCATTAATCGCGTAACATCGGCTTTGTAAACCTTGCCCTCTATCTCCATTAAACTCGGTTTTATACCAAAATCGAAAATCGACGTACCCAATGTGAAACCGAAATGGAACCTCTTGTAGTCGGCCATCGGCAAATTTTGAGCTGACGCTGCAAACACCGTCAGGCAAAATGAAACTATCCAAAATATCTTTTTCACAAATGAGAAACGATAAAACTGTAATTATATTGTGAAACCGCACATTCGGAACGGACATCACTGCAAAAAGTTATTTCTATGAATTTATTTTGTAAGAATAGAAAATAGTTGTATTTTTGTCAAAAATTTTGCCCCAAAGAGAAGAAAAGCAATTTTTATCTTTTCGATTGAAACGGGCACAACAATTACTAATTTTAAAATTAAAAAAACATGGCTTACGTTATTACCGATGATTGTGTAGCTTGTGGCTCTTGCCTTAGCGAATGTCCTTTAGAAGCTATTTCCGAAGGTGAAATCTATTCTATCGACCCCGATATTTGCTCTGATTGCGGCACTTGCGCTGAAGTTTGCCCGTCAGATGCTATTCATCCGGCTTAATAATCACAATCTTTTGAACGAAGTGCCACTCACAAGTGGCATTTCTTTTTTATAAAAAACGCCAATTTTTCAATTGGCGTTTTGTTTATTTGGTGAAGCATCGTTATTTTACGATGTCCAACAATTCAACTTCAAAAATAAGCATCGAGAACGGTTTGATGGTACCTTGATTAACCGAACCGTAAGCCAATTCTTGAGGAATGTAAAGTTTCCATTTCGAGCCAACAGGCATCAGTTGCAATGCTTCCGTCCATCCTGCAATAACTTGATTAACGGCAAATTCGGCGGGTTCTTTACGTTCTATAGAGCTATCAAATACAGTACCATCCAACAATGTACCATGGTAGTGAACTCTCACTTTGTCGGTTGCTGTCGGTTTCGAGCCTTTACCTTCCTTAAGAATTTCATATTGCAATCCGCTTGTTGTGATTACAACACCTTCTTTCGTAGCATTTGCAGCTAAGAAATCTTCACCGCTTTTTTTGTTGTCGCTGTATTGAGCTTCATTTTTAAGCTCTTCACGACGTTGCATGGCTGCCATAAAATATGCATAAGCCTCTTGTCCGTCCATCAATACATTGGTGTCGCCTTTGATGGCTGCAATCATAGCTTCCATAACAATTTTCTGGTCAGCGATAAGCGTGCTGTCTCCTGCCAAACCATTGGCAAATTGTTCTTTCATGGCGCTACCGATTTTCAAACCTTCAACGTACATTTTAAACGAAGCGTCGTCGTTTTTGAAGCCTTTTTTAATACCTTTTATCAAGGCATTCATCGAAGCTGTACTGGAATCGGCAGCTAAAACATATTGTTTAATTCCGCTTCCGTTGGCTGCGCCAAACGCATAATTCAAGGAATCTAATTCGTTCTCTACTTTCGAGGAACCAATTCCATTACATGACACTAAAAGCACCGCAACTGCAGCGCTAAAAAATAAAATCGCAGTTTTTTTCATTGTTTAATTTTTTAATGTTAATAATTATTGTTCTAAAATTTCTTTCAATATCGTTAAAGTATTTCTAACAGCTCAACCTCAAAAATGAGCGCCGAATAAGGACGGATAATTTCCCCTGCACCATGAGCACCATAGGCAAGTTCTTGAGGAATATAAAGTTTCCATTTCGAGCCTACGGGCATCAGTTGCAATGCTTCTACCCAGCCTTTTATCACTTGATTGACTCCGAAAGAAGCCGGAGTGTTGCGCTTTACCGAACTGTCGAATACCGTACCGTCCAATAACGTGCCGTGATAATGAACTTTTACTTTATCCGTAGCTATCGGTTTTTGTCCTTTGCCTTCCTTAAGAATTTCATATTGCAATCCGCTCGCAGTGGTTATAACGCCTGTCTTTTTAGCATTTTCAGCCAAAAATTTTTCGCCTGCACTTTTTTGTTCCATTCCTGCGGCTTGTTGTTTCGATTCTATTTCCGAAAAATAGGCATCCAATAACTTTTGAGCTTCCTGTACCGATATTTCAGGCATTTTGCCTTCGCACATTGCCTCTACACCTTTTGCAAACGATTCATAATCAATGCCTTGAACTCTGTTTTGGCGTAAACTTTGACCAAAACTCAAACCAAGAGCATAACTCAATTTGTCCATTATTTCTATTTTACGTGTAAACTAAATTAAAATAGCCTACAAAGATACAAAAAAAACTCTTTTTAAACACTCGTATGGATAAAATATTGTACTTTTGTAAGTATAATATTACAAATATGAAAATTTATAAATTTGGAGGTGCCTCTGTAAATTCGGCAGAAGGCGTACGCAACCTACAAAAAATAGTAGGTAAAGAAAAAGGTAATTTGGTTATCGTTGTATCGGCAATGGGAAAAATAACCAATGCGTTGGAAAAAGTGGTCAACAGTTTTTTTGAACGGCGCGCCGATGTTACCAAAAATTTGCAAGCAGTTATCGACTTTCATACTACTATAGTCGATGAACTTTTTGAAGACAAAACCACCATTACTGCCGAATTGAAGCAACTTTATGATGAGTTGAAAGAAATTATTCAACAAAAACCGTCTCTTAGCTACGACTACGATTACGACCGTATTGTATCATTCGGCGAACTGATTTCTACCACAATTGTTGCCAATTTTTTAGAACAAGAAAACAGCGCCATCCAATTTGTAGATATACGCGCCGGTATAAAAACCGACGACAACTACCGCGAAGGCAATGTGGACATGGATTTATCTCAAAAACTGTGCGACCACTTGTTTGCCGAAAGAGAAAAAAAAGTTTTTGTTACACAAGGTTTCATTGCCGGCACTATTACCAATCAAACTACCACACTCGGACGCGAAGGCTCGGACTACACAGCGGCTATTTTGGCAAACTTGCTCAATGCCGATAGTGTTACCATTTGGAAAGATGTGCCGGGCGTGATGACTGCCGACCCGAAACGCTACAAAGAAGTACAGATAATTCCCAAACTTTCGTACAAAGAGGCTATTGAATTATCGTACTGCGGCGCCAGCATTATACACCCAAAAACCGTAAAACCGCTACAAAACAAAAAAATTCCGCTGTTCGTTAAATCGTTTATCGAACCCGACAAAGACGGTTCCGTTATCAACGAATATCCTTATAAATTGAATTTACCGCCTATTTATATCGACAAAAGCAACCAAGTACTGCTGACACTCACACCGCGCGACTTTTCGTTTATTGCAGAAGAAAAACTCAGCAAAATATTTAGCGTATTAGCGAGTTATCGCCTCAAAGTCAGCCTGATGCAAACTTCAGCTATCAGTTTTTCGTTTTGCATGGACTACAACAAAGTCAATTTTCAGCAATTAGTGCAAGAATTCAAAAATGAATTTGAAGTACTCTACAATACTGATGTGGAATTGATATCCATTCGCCACCACACGAAAGAAATTATTGATAAATTGGTCGGCGAAAAAATTGTTTTTGTGGAACAGCGCAACCGTCTGACAGCGCGCTTTGTAGTCAGCGAATAAGCCTATGGACAACGCATTCGTTCTCTCTTTTTTACGCGACTTAGCAACACACAACAATCGTGAATGGTTTCAACAGAACAAGACGCGCTACGATATTTCCCGCCAACACATTATTGACCAAACAAACTGGCTGATACATAACATCGCACCATTTGACCCAACCATTCAATATTTAGATGCCAAAGATTGTCTGTTTCGCATTTACCGCGACATACGTTTTTCGCACGACAAAAGCCCTTATAAACGGCATTTTGGT
>DUQS01000051.1 GCA_012837685.1 Bacteroidales bacterium | reverse complement strand
TTTCGTTCGCTTTTATGATGGAATCTATCAACGCTCCTGTAGTAACGCCGTAGGGTACTTCGGTGATAACCAATGTTTTGCTGTCGAGTTTTTCAATTTTTGCACGAATTCGCACTCTGCCACCGCGTTCGCCGTCGTTGTAGCGGCTGATGTCAATCATACCACCGGTAGGGAAATCGGGATATAGTTGGAACGGTTGATTTTTCAGATAGGCGATGGAAGCATCCATCAATTCGTTGAAATTGTGCGGTAAAATGCGTGAATTAAGTCCCAAACCAATGCCTTCCGAACCTTGTGCCAACAGTAGCGGAAATTTTACGGGAAGTGTAACAGGCTCTTTGTTGCGCCCGTCGTACGATGGTGTAAATTCGGTTGTTTTGGGATTAAATACCGTTTCCAACGCCAATTTGGTCAGTCGGGCTTCAATGTAACGCGGTGCAGCTGCGCCGTCGCCTGTCAAAATATTGCCCCAGTTACCTTGTGTATCTACCAAAAAATCTTTTTGTCCTAAATTGACTAAAGCAGAGTAAATAGAAGCGTCTCCGTGAGGATGGAACTGCATGGTATGTCCTACAATGTTAGCCACTTTGTTGTAGCGTCCGTCGTCCATGCGTTTCATGGCGTGCATCACGCGGCGTTGCACGGGCTTCAAGCCATCGTTGAGGTGGGGGATAGCCCTATCAAGATTGACGTACGATGCGTAGCTGAGAAACCAGTTGCGGTACATTCCTGACAAGTGGTGCTTCGTGTTTTCGTCGTTGCCTACGGGCATTTTGTAATCCGAATGGTGCAAATTTTCCGTTTCGTTTTCGGAAGCAGCGAGTTCTTCAGAAGTGTTTTCGTTCAATGGTTCGTTATTTAAATTTTCTTCGGACATAGTGTAAACAGCTATTTAGGAATGGTTTTAAGAATGCAAAGATAGGAAATTGGCTCTAAAATGCCAAATAAAGTTATAAACAAAAAACGCCGATGTGGTGTTTTTTCGTTATTTTTGCAAAATTCTAATCAAAGGTTTTATGAATACGGCTACGCTACAATTTATTGCTCGGTTTAAAGACGAAAATCCTTTAAAGTTGGCGTTGAAATCGGACAAATTTCCCGATGTGGATATGCGTTTTGCTTTAAGACAGATAGCCGGAAGGCAATCGATAAAAGAAAAATTGCCGACTTGGTATGCGTCCGAAGGTATTCTTTATCCCGAACATTTGCCATTGGAGCAATGTTCGTCGGAAGCGACTGCACGCTATAAGGCACAATTAGTGCAAGGTAACAGTTTAATTGATTTGACAGGCGGTTTGGGTGTCGATTGCTATTTTTTGTCGCGCAATTTTGTGCAAACGACTTACGTGGAGCGGCAAGCTGATTTGTGTGCGATAGCAAAAGAAAATTTTAAGGTTTTAGATGCTTCCATTGCCGTTTGCTGCGATGATGCCGTCCATTTTCTGGAAACAAATTGTCCGCAATCCGATGTTATTTTCATCGATCCGGCAAGGCGCGACTGCGGTGGCAGTAAAGTGGTGTCGTTGGCAGATTGTGAACCGAATTTGGTAGAATTATTGCCATTGCTGTTTACTGCTGCGCCCATTGTTTTGGCTAAATTGTCGCCAATGCTTGATGTGTCAGCGACTATAGCTAATTTGCAGTATGTTAAGGAGTTGCATTGCGTTTCGGTAGATAACGAGTGTAAGGAATTGCTGGTGCTTATGGAACGAGGCTTTAAAGGCGAGCCACGCATAAAGTGTACCAATATCACTAAAAAGGGAATTGAGCAGTTTGATTTTTTGCTTTCGGAAGAAAAAACAGCAGAACCTAATATGACCGATGAAGTGGGGCGTTACCTTTACGAGCCTAACGCTTCTATTTTGAAAGCCGGCGCTTTTAAACTATTGACTCATGCGTATGATGTTTGTAAGTTGCATATTAATAGCCATTTATACACTTCAAACAAATGGATTTCAACTTTTTCGGGTCGTCAATTTGAAATTGTACGTCAATTTGAATTTGGAAAAAGAGAAATAGAAGAATTGCGACAAGCGGTATCGGGTAAATGCAATCTTACAGTGCGCAATTTCCCTGTTTCGGTCGATGCGTTGCGTAAAAAACTGCGTTTAAAAGAGGGTGGCGATGCTTATGTGTTCGCCACTACTATAGGAGCGCGGAAAGTGTTGCTGTTGTGCCGCAAAGTCAAGGTCGAAGAATAGCGGTCATTTTGTCTCTGTCCTTTATAATTTTCAAGGCATCTTTTACCCATTTGTCGCCACGTAATCGGTATTCCGCTTCGCCTTTTTGAAAATAGTAGCGTTTCACAATTTCGCTTTCGAGCATAAAGGTAATATCTTTTCTAAAAAGCTGTAAATCCTTTTGTATATCGGGTTTCAATAAATCGGTAAGTTGGTTCAGGATAGAGTCGGTGGAAGCTTCGTAGCCTTCAATCCGAATCATTTTTCTTAAATCTTGCAGGTATTTGTTGCTTTCCAATTGGTAGGTAAAATCTCTATCTATAACATAATCAACAAATTGCTGATATTCTCCATTGGACAACCGAAAAGTGTCGGGCGTGGCAATGGTCGGATGCGAAGCGGCATACTGCGTGGCGTAGTCGAAGATTATATTTTTAGTAAAAAGATAGTACGAGATGTTTATTTTTTCATCGTCGGTTAGCGTGGTGTCGGGTGTAATGCCGCCACCGTCGCGCACTGTTCTTCCGTGCAAGGTTTTAAATTCGGAAGTCAGATTATCAGGTGTCTTTTTACGGTCGCCCGTATAGTTGATGGCTTGCAGGCAACGTCCGCTCGGAGTGTAGTATTTTGCGGTAGTTACTTTTAAATAGCTTTCGTGGGGCAGCATTCTTACATTTTGTACCAATCCTTTTCCAAAAGTGCGTTTACCTACGATTACCGCTCTATCCATGTCCTGTAGCGCACCTGCCAATATTTCCGATGCGGAAGCCGATTCTTCATTAACCAAGATAAG
This sequence comes from Bacteroidales bacterium, assembly GCA_012837685.1. Classification (GTDB taxonomy): domain Bacteria; phylum Bacteroidota; class Bacteroidia; order Bacteroidales; family Paludibacteraceae; genus DUQS01. The sequence goes on along the minus strand of DUQS01000051.1, from coordinate 4,914 downwards.
AAGCGGCATTTCGGGATACAGCGGTTCTGAAACTGTTTTGTAAACTTTGTTCGCTTCTTTAATTTTACCTTTCAAAGAAACTATCAAGCTGCGTTTGGGTACGAACAGCGAAGCAATTTCAATGGCTTCATTTACCAAACCGCCACCATTGTCGCGCAAGTCAATGATAAGTTTATTGATGTGATGTTGTTGTATCAGTTCGCTGAGCGCATTTTTGAATGAATTTGCCGATTTTGCAGTAAATTCGCGAAAAGAGATGTAACCGATACTGTCCGATAAAGTGCCGTAATAACTAACGGGTTCAATTTTTATGGCTTCACGCACAACAACTTTTTCAAACGTCTTTTTTTCGCCCGGACGCTTAACTTTCAAGCGAACTTCCGTGCCGGGAATTCCCCGTAACTTACTGCTGGCTTCTGAAACGGATTTACCTTTTAGTTTTACGCCGTTGATTTGCACCAATATGTCGCCTGCTTTTAAGCCGCTGCGCTGTGCAGGCATACCTTCGTGCGGTTCGGCAATTACAATTTCACCGTCTTTTTGCATGATAATGGCACCTATGCCGCCATACATGCCTGTGGTCATCATCGTTAATGCGTTTTTGTCCGATTTGGGAATGAAAACGGTATAAGGGTCTAAAAGCTTCAACATGCTGTTGATAGCCGTTTCGGTCATTTTTTTGTGTGGCAACGAATCGACGTAATTCAGTTCCAATTCGCGTAAAACAGCGTTGTAGATGTCGCTGTTTTGAGATATTTCAAAATATTTGGTCTGCCCAAAACAAACGAATGGTACAGAAAGCAGCAAAATGATTACTAAATTTTTCGTTTTTAACCTTCTTAAACCGTCTATTTTCATTGTGTATCTTACTTTTAGTTTAAATTGCGTTCTTTTTTGATAGTTTGGTAGGCATCGTTCACTTTTTTGAATTTTTCGGTGGCACTTTTTTTCACCTCTTCGCCCATGGTGTTCAACTTGTCGGGGTGGAATTTCATAGCCATTCGGCGGTAGGCTTTTTTTACTTCTTCGTTCGATGCGTTAGGCTCTATTTCCAAAACTTTGTAAGCCCAATTTTTGTCCTCTTGTTTATTAAACATTGCCCAAATTGCTTGAAAATCGCTGTTGGAAATTCCAATAAGTTGAGCGATACGCTTGATTAGCGTCAATTCAGAAACTGTAGCTTGTCCATCGGCAAAAGCAATAATGCACAACATGTGTACCAACTCCATTTTGGACGAATAGTTGAGATTAGCGCCTATTTGTGCTGCCACAGGTTCAATTTCTATCTTTTCCTTTAAAATGCCTTTAAGTAATTGCAAAGCTTCCAATGCGCCACTTTCGCCGAAAGTTTGTACCAAAAAACGTTTTACGACATTCAATTCGGTTTTTACCACTCTTCCGTCGGCTTTCATTACTGCTGCAATAAGTACGAGCAGCGACATTCTGAAGTCGGAATGTGTGGTTTTGGAGCGATAAGTGCGTGTACGGTCGTTTGGTAATGATTTTTGTGAACCGGAATCGAAAATGCTTGCCAAAACGACACCGATAATTGCGCCAATAGGACCTCCTAATGCCCAACCTAATCCTCCTGCCAAAAAATTGCTAAAAAATCCCATTATTGCGTTTTTATTTAAACTTATTATTAACGAAAAAAGACCGATTTATTTTACAATCCTAAAAATTCAATTTTGCATTTTTCAGTAACGGGTGTTTTGTGTCTTTTTCAGAAATAATCGCTTTATCCATCGGAATTTTCCAATCAATGTTTAAATCAGGGTCGTTGAACATAATGCCACTATCGACTTCGGGGTGATACAAATTGTCGCATTTGTAAGCAAAAATGGCAGTTTCGCTCAATACCGAAAAACCATGCGCAAATCCGCGTGGAATGAGATATTGTAAATGGTTTTCGTCACTAAGTTCCACACCGTACCACTGACCGAAAGTGGGGGAATTGGCACGCAAATCGACTGCCACATCCCAAACTCGACCTACCGTTACCGATACCAATTTGGATTGGCTGTAAGGATTGAGTTGGAAGTGTAAACCGCGCACCACGCCATACGACGATTTCGATTGGTTGTCTTGCACAAAGCGTTGTTTGATACCTGCCGCATGATAGCGTTCTTCGTTATAAGTTTCGCAAAAGAAACCTCGCGCATCTTCAAAAACGCGTGGTTTAATTATGATTAAATCTTTAATCGGTGTTTCTATCAGTTCCATGTTCATTTTGTTTTTGCCAAATCCAGCAAATATTGTCCGTAATTCGTTTTATCAAGTGATTTTCCGAGTTGTATAAGTTTTTCGGTTGTAATCCAGCCATTGCGCCACGCAATTTCTTCGATGCAGCTTACATAGAAACCTTGGCGGTTTTGAATGGTAGCCACAAAGTCGGAAGCTTCTAAAAGGCTGTCGCAGTTACCGGTATCGAGCCAAGCAAAACCTCTTCCGAAAAGTTCTACTTTCAAAGTACCTTCTTGCAAGTAAACTTTGTTTAAATCGGTAATTTCGTATTCGCCACGCGCTGACGGTTGCAAGTTAGCAGCTTTTTCGGTTACGGTTTCATCATAAAAATAAAGTCCCGGAACGGCATAATTACTTTTTGGTTGTGCAGGTTTCTCTTCGAGCGACAGCACTTTGCCGTTAGCATCGAACTCCACAACGCCATAGGCACGCGGGTCTTTTACATAGTAACCAAATATGCATGCGCCATGTTCGATAGCAGCCGCACGCTTCAGCATCGATGAAAATCCTTGCCCGTAGAACATATTGTCGCCAAGAATGAGACAGCCTTTTTCGCCGTTCAAAAATTCTGCGCCAAGTACAAATGCTTGTGCCAATCCGTTGGGCACTTCTTGCACTTTGTATTCAAAACGCATACCGAGGTCATCGCCTGTTCCAAGTAAATCACGGAACATCGGCAAATCGCGCGGCGTAGAGATAATCAGCACTTCGCGAATACCTGCCAACATAAGTGTTGAAAGCGGATAGTAAATCATCGGTTTGTCGTAAACCGGCATAATTTGTTTCGAAATGGCTTTCGAAAGCGGATACAAACGTGTGGCATTACCGCCAGCGAGAATAATTCCTTTCATACGATTTATTATTTAATATTGTTTTTAATTGTTTTGTTTAATGCCTAAATAGTGATTGTAAGTATTGAATACGTCCTGTACGTAGCGCACCGTGTGATTGCCTCTAAAATAGCCGAATTTACACACTTCATCGTTGTAATATTCCGGATCATTTTTCAGAAGTAGATATTTTTGGGTGTTTTGCCATACATTCGGGTCTTCGCCGTACTTACTTGCCAAAGCGCGAGCGTCCAACACGTGTGCAGGCCCGGCATTGTAAGAAGCAAGAATGAATTTAATACGTTCGTCAGTGTCTTTTACATCTCTGTAAATCAGGCTTAAAGATTTTATATACTGTATTGATGCGGCAATGGCGGGTTCCGGTTGAAATATAGTTACGGAATCCAATCCGTATTTAGCTCCAGTGCCGGGCATCATCTGCATCAGTCCGAGCGCACCCGCCGACGATATGGCATAAGGGTCGAAATGCGATTCGTTGAACGATAACGCAGCAAGCAGTCGCCAATCCCAGTGAATTTCAGGGGCATATTTTTTGAATAAATCGTCGTAAGGCGACACGTGCCCTTTGGGAATGTTTTGTGCTATACTTTTGTCGAGAAGTTTGCCTCCGTAGTATTTTACGTGTAGTTTGTTGTAGAAACGCGAGTTTTTTACTTCTGCAAACCATTGATTTACAGAATTGAGCAACTGTGGTGAACTTTTACGTACCGTCCAGCCTCTTTCTTGCAACAGACCGATTGGCACGGAAATATTAATGTTGTTCAACGTATTTCTAAAGGTTTTGGCAATATCGTTGTCGGCTATTGTCATTGGAATCTCTCTTTTCGATACCATTATTATTAAGTCATCTACCGACAGAGAGTCATGCATGATTTGTATGTTTATACCACCGCCAATTTCTTTGTTCAGATTTTTGAGGCGTACCCAATATTTGCTGTTTCTCTTAACGCAAACGGTTTTTCCGACTAATTCGGTAACATCTTTGATAGGAGCAAACGAAGATTGTATAAGGACAGGATACGAATTACTGCGACAATCGGTAAATGCCAATGCTTTTTTGTTAGCTTTGGAGCAGGGAAATTGGTAGGCAATAATGTCGCCTTGATTGGTCAAAAGTAGATGTTTCATTTCGTCAGCGTCCTTTGCTATTACAAGTTTTATGTCTACGCCAATGTGGTCGGCATAGTTGCGGATTAAATCGTATTCGTAGCCCATTTCCTCTTCGTTGTTGATGAAGTAAGAGATGGCGTTTTTAGATGTAATAACTCGCAATTCTCCATTATCAATAATTTCAGTTAGGTCGTACGAAATCTCCTCTTTTTCAGTACGATTTCCACAGGCGATTGGCAGTGTCAGCAAAACTAACAGAATTGCCCAAAATATCATTTTTTGTTTGCATAGAATAGGTATATGCATAGAAAAATGTGTTTTAAGAAGCGTATTCAATATGTGCGTCGTCAATGGTTGGATGGTTGTTCATACGCAAGTAGAGGCGTATGGTAGCTACAACATCCTTTTCACAATAATTTGAAATGCGTTTTATATTTTTTTCGTTGTAATAAACATCGGCAACCATCGAACCGTCAATGTCATCTTTTGGTGTTGGAATACCAAAAATAGCCGTTAGCAACCTAAGTGACGTGTAATTTTTGTAGTCGCCAAATCTCCATAGCTCCAAAGTGTCGATGAATGTTGTTTCCCAAGGCTTTTTGCCGGCAACATTCATAGAGAGGGGAATAGTAATTCCGTTTACCAACATACGTCGGCACAAAAAAGGAATATCAAACTCTTTGATATTGTGTCCGCATAGGTAGTATTG
>DUQS01000050.1 GCA_012837685.1 Bacteroidales bacterium | reverse complement strand
TGGTATAAAATATTAAAAAAACAATTTAAACAATTAAAAACCATGAAAAAAATACTAATTTTTAAAGCAGCCATTATAAGTATGGCACTTGTAGCATTTACCGCATGCGACGAAGTAAAAACTTATGAAAAATTTTCCATCGCCTACACAGAAAGTTCGGTTACAATGCAAAACGATTTAAACACTTTTATCACAGAGTTTTGCGCAAACTACAACCAAACGAAATTCAATACCGTAGTAATGGAAAAAAAGACCGCACAAAATCTTTTTAACACTTTCTGCACCGACCTTAAGACACAAGCAGATGGGCAAGGTTTTAAAGTTTTTGCAAACACATGGGCAACCTTCCAACTGCAAAATACATTAAGAGAAAAAATAGATGAGAAAAAGTGGAGTTTACCAAAACAGCCGAACCGAAACGCTACTTTTCCATCACGTTTACCGAAATTGCACCCAACGGTGATACTGATGCCGCCACCACTTTTATAGAAAGTAAATTAGCTCCATTTTCGCCGACTAAAGAAACTACAACCGACACTAAAGGCAACGTAACGAACACATACAGTTCTTATAAAGAATACGCAAGTGTGGAAGAAATGCAAGCAGACTATGACACAAAAAAAGCCACATTAATCAATTTAATTGACGTTCTTGATAACGAATGGCCGGCAAATGTTTTATACACAGGAAAACTTGATTTAGTATGCATCTGCAAAGACGAAGGCGGCGACTACATCGCAAATATATCCGACAACTTGATTTGCCACAAACCAACTATTATCGGTAAAAGTAAAACATGGGCAACTCTACATACACCGGACGTTCCTTTCGATACCATACAATTCAGCACATCCGCTACAGCTTCCATTCCATTCTTCATTTCTTATAAAGCAACAACGAAATTAAATGGAACTACAAGTACCGACTATGCTTATCGCCAAGGCATTGCCATTTTAGTAATGGACGAACAAAGTGGCAAGTCAAAATACGGTTTCAAAGTGTTGGATACGGGACGCATGCAACTCATACAAAAGAATGGAGAAGTCATTGCAGACGGACCTATATACACTAAAGTTGCACTATAATCCGATTATACCACGATAAAAAAATTGCAGCGCAAAAAAAATGCGCTGCAACTGTATCATTACTAACACAATATTAAAATACAATGATTAGTTTCGAAAACATTAACAAACCCGATTGGAAATACGACCTACTCTACACCTATGTAAGTCCTGTTTTCAGACACATTTATTACAAAAAATTTTATGCACTAAACACGGAACGCATTCCAAAAGATGAGCCCGTAGTGGCTATTTGCAACCACCAAAACGGTTTAACAGATGCTTTGGGCATTTTATTTACTTTTAGCAAGGACAAACGCGACCCTGTATTCATTGCACGTTCTGACATTTTTAAGCGCGAATTGGCGGCTAAATTGCTGCGTTTCTTGCGCATCATGCCGGCATTTAGAGTGCGGGATGGCGGAAAAGAGAAGTTGGAAGAAAATCAAGCTATTTTCGACAAATCGGCATCCATTTTATTGGAAAAAGGCGTTGTTTGTCTCTTTCCCGAAGCCGGACACGAAGACGGTTACCGTTTAGGCACGTTCAAAAAAGGATTTGCTCGCATTGCTTTTAGGGCTGCCGAAATGTCGGATTTCAAACAGGATATAAAAATTGTACCTTTCGCACATCACTACTCCTCTTATTTCGGAGTCCAACACAAACTGATGATTCAGACCGGCGAACCGTTCGGAATTTCCGATTTGTACGAACTGTATAAAGAAAAACCAAAACGCGCCGAAAAAATATTGGCAGACAGGTCTCGTGTCATTGTTGAAAGCATGATGCTAAATATCAAAGACAGAGAATTATACGACGAATACAATACCTTGCGAACCATTTATTGCGAAAATTATTTGAAAAAACACAATTTGAAATTGTCGTATTTTCCCAATCATTTAAAAGCTAATCGTGAAACTGTGGCTGCTATTGATAAGCTACGCGAAACAAATCCTGAAAAATTTTCCGAACTCATGCAGCAAGCTTATACCTATTGTCGTAATTTAGAAAAATTACACCTGAAAGATTGGATATTCCGCAAAAAGTTGTCGGTATGGGGATTTTGGCTCCGCACGTTATTGGCAATCGTACTTATTCCATTCATCATTGTCAGTTTTCTCATCAACGTTATACCATTTAATGCCAGCACGTTAATAACCAGAAACATCAAAGACGTAATGCTCCATTCATCGTTTCATCTTGTGATAGGCACACTGTTTGCTTACCCTATTTGGTTTTTGATAGGATTTATCACCATTTGGGCTACAACAGGCATTTGGTGGTTGGCATTAAGTTTTCTGTTTATTTTGCCATTGAGTCTTATTGTGTATCTCAGAAGCAAAATTTTGTGGAAAAAGCTCTATAACAGAGTTCGCCGATTCCGCTTTTGGTTCAGAGGAAATCCTTTTTTCAAAGAATCGGTAGAGTTGCGTAAAAAAATTGTCGCCACACTTGATACTATTGTAGATTAAGGCAAAAAACTAATCAAGAAAAAGCCAATTGCCCCTTAATGGGACAATTGGCTTTCTTTTACTGAAACAAGTTCTTCGTCTTGCGGCGATTGAATATAGAACGTAGTTTCGCGCCACGTATCGGGAAATCCTTTCTTTATGGAATTGTTTTTATTAAGTTGGAAATGGTGTTTACCTTTTGCTAGTGCTTTAGTAACACGCACGGTAAGATTGCGCGCCACTTTATTGTTATAATCCAAAATCAATTTACCATTCACCCACAGCTCTTCCGAATTGATAGCAAACGTGTAAATTCCATCTTCAGACACTTCAAAATAGCCTTCGTAAATTTCCACCCATGGCGTTTTGTAATCGTCCAACGCTTTCAAATCGACCGGAGTAAAGTAAGGTATCACTTTCGGTTCGGAAAATGTTGCATTTTTATAAGCCTCCGAATTAGCAAACAGCCCATCGACATGACGCATCCAAATACCCGGCGATGTTTCACCTTCAAAAGCAGGCGCATAATCAGTTTTTACATAGTTAATAGTGCGTACACGCGATGTTTTACCGCTGGGCAATACGGAAATTATTTTTATCGTAGTCGTTGCATCTAAAAATAAAGGCTGTTCATATAGTGTGCTGTTGGTGGTTGGCGTTTTACCGTTCAAAGTGTAATACATCGGATAATTCCGTGTGTTGAAAAAAGGAACGGTAACGGTATCTACAAATTCCATGTCGTCGCCGATAGGTCCTTCGGGAATTGGAATGTGGTAATTAATGGAATGACCGTCCAAACGCACACAAGCATTGTTAATGCGCCGAGAAAAATCGGCATAATCTTTCTTTTCAACAGGCGTCCACGTCAATTCCGCCAAAGCTAAAATACGCGGATAAGCCATATATTCAATATGGTCGGTATCAAAAATATACTCACGCCACACATTGCCCTGCGCACCTAACACATAATGTTGTTTTGCCGAGTCGATAGCATCCGGAACAGGATGAAAAGAGTAGATTTTTTCCAACGTAGTGCAAGGTCCCATCGAAAGCGGCTCTACCTCTCGTCCGCCTTGGCGATAATCCAAATAACAATAGGGTCCGGGAGTCATTATCACATGATTACCGCTATTGGCAGCCTTTATTCCATCCACATCGCCGCGCCACGACATAACTGTTGCCGTTGGCGATGCACCGCCTTCTAAAATCTCGTCCCAACCAATAATTTTACGACCTTTAGAATTGAGATATTTCTCTATTCGACACAGAAAATAGCTGTGTAATTCCGCTTCATTTTTCAAATTTTCGTCTTTCATCCGTTTTTGGCACAACGGGCATTGCTCCCAACGCACAAACGGACATTCATCACCGCCAATATGAATATATTCGCTCGGGAAAATAGCTAAAATCTCGTCCAACACATCTTCTAAAAAGTGGAACGTCTCTTCCTTTCCTGCACAAAAAAGTTCCGGTTCTATACCCCACACCGGTCGCGTTTGGAACGGTCCTCCCGTACACGATAATTCAGGATAAGCCGCCAATGCTGCCAAAGCATGCCCCGGCATTTCAATTTCGGGAATAACGGTAATGAAACGTTCAGCTGCATAAGCTACCACTTCTTTCATTTCCTCTTGCGTGTAGAAACCTTGCGTAGCCACCGTGCCGTCTTGGTTATAGCGCACGGAACCAACTTCAATTAAACGGGGATGTTTTTTTATTTCAGGTGTCCACAATTGGTCTTCGGTCAAATGCCAATGGAAACGGTTGAGCTTAAACATCGCCATCACATCCAGTTGTTTTTTTATGAAATCGGCGGGTGTAAAATGGCGACACGCATCCAAATGCATTCCACGATGAGAAAAAGCAGGCTCGTCCGTAACGGACACACAAGGAATCGTCCATTTTGTGCCACAAATACGCTTGCCTCCTTCTATCTCGGCAGGAAGCAACTGCATAAGTGTTTGCAAACCGTAAAAAACGCCTTGTGGCGATTTTCCGATAATTTCCACAGCTGTCGGACTCACTTCTAAACGATAACCTTCAGCGTTCAACGGCAAAGTTGAATCAACTTGCAACACAATGTTGGTTTTCGCATCACCTTTCAACAGATTTGCACCCGTAACTAACTTTATTTTCTGTGCAAAATAGTCGGCTATAGGACGCAACTCCTCCGATTGCGTTTGAAAACGGGTGTGTCCGTCTAACACAAAAACACCCTCTTTTTCAATCAATTCTTTTGGTTTTGGAATAATGTTTATTCCTTGATTGTAAACTCGTTCAGCAACATTGTTGCACGACATAAGGCTCAACAACAAGCCACAAATAGCTGCCCACCATTGTTTTTTCATAATAAAAGTTTAAAGATTTTAATAATAAGTTTTATAGAGTTCATTTTTTCCAAAATAGAGACGTAATATCCTCTTTTCTACCATCGGACAAAATTTTATACATTCGTTGATTTGTTGTCGGCGACTTCAATCCACCCAAATCTGCATAATACGCCCCTATCTTTATAAATTGAAATTCCGTCATCGGAAACTGCTCAGGCAAACTATTTTTACCGGAATACCACGCTGTTTTAAGATGCAATTCCTTCCCCACATAATGTGCCAAACGTGCTACTTCAAACGGTTCTGCATCGCCACCCATAAAAGCGACACACGTCAGACCGCTACTATATTTTTTACACAACTGCGCCAAAACTTCTTCCGTTAACGGCTCACCGACATCGTCCCACAAATAGCTGCTATGGCAACCTTTACAACGATTTGGACAATTCGAGATATTTATTGCCAGCGTTAATTCATTCGGAACTTCCTGAAAAACAATATCATAATCGGTATATTTTAGCATGCCGTTGCCATTTCCTTTTTGTTGTAGTAGCGTTTGCTCGCCTCTACCTGACGCGCATAAGAGAAATTACTGATACGTTTCATGTAGCCAATAATGCGTGTCAAGTAATCCACATTTTTGCTGTTACAATTTGGACAGGTTTTAAGATATCGTTTGTCAATATTTCCGCAATCGTTGCAAACGGTGTTGGGAATGTTAAACGTAAAATAGTTGCAACCTTCACTTGCAGCTACACGCAACAGTTGGCGGTACTGCTCTTTGCTCAAATGTTCCTCCAAATTACAATGCAACGCCGAGCCACCCGTCAAATGTTCAATGTATTTGTTACCATGCAGTTTAAACTTATCAATAACATTCAACGTGGAATCTTCTACAACATAAAAATAGCTGTTGTAGCAATCGCGCGGCACAAAATAATTATCTTCTCTGTCCCATTTTGCATGCTTAACTCCTACATTTTCAGCGGGAATCATTTCGCAGTTGAACATAACATCTTTCGTGCGATAGCGTTTATTGTATGTTTCAATCTGTCCCAAAACACCTTGTACAAAATCGACATACTTTTGATTGTCGTTAATAGGAATACCTAAAAATTCGGCAGCTTCCACCAGTCCGTTCACACCTATCGTCAAATATTGACGGTTGATATTGATGTAACCGGCATCGAACAGCGGCAACATACCTTTATCTTGAAGTTCTTTGAGGTTTTCATTATAAGCCACTTGCACTTTGTGAGTCAAATCTATCACCTCGTCTAAAAACGTTTGGTAAGGCATACCCGATTTAACGGCGTACTGAATGCAGCGGTTCAAATTGATGGTTAAAACACTTTTCGAACCCGTAGAAACGCCTCCCGCTCCCAACGTATAGCTAAATCCGTTATCCTGAATTTCGTTGCGCAAGCGGCAGCACGAACTCAACGAATCGGCATTGTCACTCAAATAGGTAAAAAACGAATGTCCATCGGCGTACATTTGAGCAGTAAAGTCGCCATATTCCTTATCTAATACGTCGCCATCCTTCGTCAGCATTGCCATTGTCTCCACAGGAAAAGTCAGCACCGTTTTCACACGCTCGGCGTTGAACCATTTCATAAAACGCTTTTGTAACCAATTGAGCGAATCCCAATCGGGACGACTGCCGTCCGGAAACACAAAATTTTCAAACAAACTATTGAAATAATATTTATCGTAATAAGCGATATTCCAGAACACAGCTTGGAAATTGCGCGCTCCAGTCGGTTGGTTGATAGAATAGACAATTTGTTCGAAGCAATCGCTAATAACTTTGTCAATAGTTCGGCGTTTATTACTCAAATCCACCACATCGTTTGCGCGTTTGTAATAGTCGTTACCATATTCCAAACCAATGAAATAGTTCATGTACATTAGAAATTCGGGCGTTGCACAGGCACCGCTCAACATACTTGACACGATAAATACCATATTGACAAAACCGCCGCAAAACGATTTCAGGTTGGTAGGTGCAGTCGAATTGCCGCCTATAGAAAGTGTTCCGCCTATCAACCACGGATACATGGTAATACTCGCACAATAGTTGGCTAAACTCGTTTCGTCATTTTTATAAATAAAATGATTGTTCAATAGATATAAATACCTGTCGGACAACTCTTTCCCATACATTTTTTTAATTCTATCAGTCAACAAGCGACGATTGAGACGAATAAAATTTGACTTTGGCAACTCGCCTATCAGCGTGGCAATATTTTTCTTGTCCACATTGGCATTGGCATCGTATTTACTGCCGGTAGCAGCGTTTTGGGCATCGCAGTAGTCTATCAAAAACTTCAATTTATCACGCGTTTCGCGGTCTTCAAGGTGCTTTTGACGGTAAAGCATAAACGATTTGGCAACATGATAGTAGCGTTCAGACATCAGTGCAAATTCCACCTGATTTTGTACTTCTTCCACACTCATAGAATTCACAATATTCAAGTGGCTTAGAATACTGGTCATAATGTCTTGCGTGGCAAAGCTCCCTACCGACAAAAACGCCTTAGCAATAGCGTTTTTTATTTTGTCGATATTGAAAAGTTCGGTTTTCCCATCTCTTTTTACAATATAAACTTCCGCAGTTCCCATATTAATAATTTTTAATGTTTATGCACTAGAAAAGTCGGCTTTTTTACGCCGACCAAATGTTGCAACAAAGGTATATAATTATATATTGTAAAACAAGTCTTTTTTGCAATTTTTTTTTCAACATTAAAAAAAAAGTTTTCCGTAAAATTTTATAAAACATTAAAAATAAGCTATTTAAAAAATTAGAAACATCAAAAAGTTTTCCATAAAATAATTTTTCTGAAAAAATATTTTGTTTTTGTTGCTCAATTATGAGATTGTAAGCCAAATAAAAAGCCCCATTAGTAATGAAGCTTTTTACTGTACATTTTTTCTGAAAAACTTACGCTTTTTTTCTTTTAGAAAGTAATTTTTTCAATCCCCACCACACTATAACTACTGCTACTATCACCAAGATAGCAATCGACAATTCGTGACTGTATTTGTTAATTAAATCCGCTTGACCATGAGCAATATATCCTAGCAACGCCAGTACAATATTCCATATTCCCGCTCCCAATGCCGTGTAAACGATAAAACTCCAGAAATTCATTCTTGCCAAGCCGGCAGGTATGGAAATTAGTTGGCGAATACCCGGAATTAAGCGACCTATAAACGTGGACGTTTTACCGTGTTTATTAAAATAGTCTTCGGCGTGCTTCACCTTTTCACTGCTCAACAAGCACAAACGTCCCAATTTGCTGTCGGCAAATTTATAAACAATCATCCGCCCCAGCCACAGTGCCAAAACATAGTTAATAATAGCACCAAAAATAGCACCCAGCGTACCAAACAGCACTATAAGTGCAACATTAAGAAGATAAGAATCCGTTACATTAAGCGCACTTTCGTCGTTTTCAGCCACGTACACCGCCGGCGGTATCACTATTTCGGATGGAAACGGAATAAACGAACTTTCAATGGTCATCAATGCCGTTATGCTCCAATAATTCATATTGTGCGCATACCAACGTTCTACTTTTTGAATTATAGATAAATCTTTTTCAACAGAAGCGCTATCAGCCGATTGCGCAAAAGTTACTGAAACTACGCATGCAGTTATGCAAATAAGAAATAAACGTTTCATAAAAAAATTAATTGTTAGATAATTGTTTAAGAACAGAAGCCGCTTCGGGAAAAACATCAAGAAATACCTGTCGCGCCATGTCGGTGCGTTGTTCTGCCAACGCCATGTAGTGCGCCATTGAATTTATGTTGCCTAATTTATAGTAACACATAGCCAAAAACAGAGGCAAATTTTCTTGCAAAGGTTCCAAACGAAACGCCTCTTCATAGTAATAAACCGCCTCTTCGAACAAAAAGGTCTGTAAATAGATGTCACCTATTTCCTTCCACACCTCGCCATCCTGCGGGTCAATTTTAATAACTACCAAATAAGCCGACAAAGCTTTTTCGTAATCGTCCATATCACGGTAAGAATCGCCGATATAAGTCCATATTTCAGCCGAATCGGAATTCAATTTCAAAGCCTTGTTCAAATAAATCAACGCTTGCGCCGGTTGTTGCAAATTCAGCGAACAAACACCCGCACCTATCCACGCATCTACATAACTACTGTCTAATTCGCTCGATTTCAGAAAATAGGAAAGCGCTGTTTCCGAATCGTCGGTGCTTTCAAAGCATTCGGCATAAAAGCTCCACACCTTACCATCCAAAGGATTGTTATCCAAATAGATACGGTAAGCGCGCTTTGCTTCGTTGTACTCGTTATTGTAAAAATGACAATGTGCTTTTTGTAACCACGAGAGATAATCGGCATTATTAATCGTAACGGCAAAATCAAAAGCTTCTAATGCCTTATTGTAGTTTTCTTCATTGAAATATATCAAACCGACATAAAACCAAACTGTTGCATCGTACGGATTAAGGTCAAGCAGGTGATTGTAAATGTTCAAAGCCTGCCACGGCAAATCCTGTTGCTCATACGCAAAAGCCAACTCTCTCAACAAATCGCTATTGTCGGGATAGAGTTCCACGCCTTTTTTTAGAAAATGGGAAGCAGCTTTGTAGTGCTGTAAACTATTGAGCAACGATGCAATGTCCACAAACAATTCAGCGCCTTCGTCAATATGCTGTGCCAAATCTTCGAAAACAACTAACGCTTCGCGCGTTCGCCCCAAATTTAGAAGTGCTTCGCCTTTCATAAACAGCGTATCAACATCCAAAATGTAGCTCTCTTCAATAATTTTCAAAGCTTTGGCAAACTGCCGTTTCGCCAAAAATATTTTTGCTTTTTGCAATTGCAACACATTGTTTGTCGGATGCATTTTTAAACCAACCTTCAATGCTTCTACCGATTTTGAAGTATCGCCGAGCCGCAAATAATAATCCACCAACACTTCTATTTCTTCAACATCGAAATAGCGGTCGGTTTGCCCCTCAGACCGTTCATAGCGGTTGATTAATGCCTTATAATCGTCAAAATCCATTTTACTCATTGCGGAAACACACGGCTTCCACCGTTCAAGTAGTTACAAACTAAAATTGATACCAAAAGTTTCATCGGCAGATTCGCCATCCTCTTCCTGCGAATCGTTCACATCATCAGTCGATTCAAACGCCGTTTCGGATTCAGTTGTCGGATTTGCGGCGTTACTTTCATTGATGAATGCAATAACATCGTTCATGCCCATCATAAATTTTTCAAAATCCTCTTTGTAGAGAAAAATTTTGTGCTTCTCGTACGTTAATTGAGCATTCTCATCAGTGCCGACAACTCGTTTTTTGCTTTCCGTAATAGCTAAGAAATATTCGCCATTGCGGCTTTGTTTCACATCCAAATAATAAATCCGCTTTCCGGCTTTTATGGATCTTGAGAAAATAATTTTAGTGTCTCTTTTGTCGAAATTACTGTTTTCCATCGTTTTATCTAAAAAAAATAAGTGTGAGTGGAGCGTTCTCCTTTTTGGTGTTTGAAACGGTCAAAGATAGTACTTTATTTTCGTTTACGCCCAATGCATCGGCAACAAGTTTTCAACAATCTGCATCTGCACTTTGTTTTCATTATTCATTAATTTTTTGTACCTTTGTAACCTCAAATTTATCGGGTTCTTTTTATTTTATGATTAATCGAATTCTTCTCAGAATTAAGGTCGTCCAAGTGTTGTATGCGTTCTTCAGGGGCGACAATCACGACAAAGTCATTGCCGAAAAGGAGTTGTGCCACAGCATACAAAAGGCATACGATCTCTATTTTTATCTTTTGCAACTCATTGTTGAGCTAACGCGCTATTCCGAGCAAAGAATTGATGCTGCACGCAACAAGTACCTTCCCACCGAAGAAGAAAAAAATCCTCAAACACGTTTTATAGACAACCTGTTTGCTAAACAATTAGCAGAAAACAAGCAATTAGCCGACTATTTGAAAAAACGGAAACTGTCGTGGATAAATCACGAGAGCACTCTCAAACAAATGGAACAAGAGATTTATAAATGCGATTTTTTCATCGAATATTTGGCAGAACCCGTTCAATCGTACGAATCGGACAAAACTATTTGGAAAAAAATTCTAAAATTTGAATTACGAGACGAGTCTCCGATTTTTTCCGCTTTGGAAGAAGAAAATGCCTATTGGATGTCGGACATCGATATCATCAGCAGTTTTGTTTTTAAAACACTGAAACTTTTTAAACAATCGAATGGAGCTGACCAAAAACTGCTACCGATGTACAAAGACCCGTCGGACAAAGATTTTGCACTAAAATTATTCCATACCACCATCGACCGCAACGAAGAATTTAGCAAACTGATTGACACCCATACTAAAAATTGGGATATGGACAGAATTGCGTTTATGGATGTCCTCATTATGAAAATAGCTATCGCCGAATTGCTCTCATTCCCCGCTATTCCGACCAATGTTACTTTCAATGAATACATTGAATTGGCGAAAATGTTCAGTACACCACGCAGCAGCGTGTTCATCAATGGTGTTTTAGACAAAATAGTAATGGAACTGAAAGCCAATAATCAAATAGAAAAACTCGTCGATTTTTCAATTAATACCAAATAAATCACTATCTTTGCAAACATTATTTATTTAAAAACTATACGAAAATGAACTTAACAACTATTTTATTACAAGCACAAGCCGGAGCAGGCGATGCCGGTGGCATGGGAAGTTTGGGCAGCCTTCTTATGATTGTCCTTATCTTTGTAGTTTTCTATTTCTTTATGATTCGCCCACAATCGAAACGCCAAAAAGAAATTAAGAAATTCCAAGATTCACTGCAAAACGGCAAAAACGTAGTAACTTCGGGCGGCATCTATGGTAAAATAAAAGAAGTGAAAGAAAACACCGTTATTATCGAAGTTGCTGACGGCGTACGCATCAAAGTCAACAAAAATATGGTGTTTGACTCTCCGGAAGATGCAGCACAACAAACCGCCGCTAAATAATAACATCTTTTTTGCAGCGCAACGCCGAACGCCTTAAAAGTTTTGGCACTCTAATCGTTTTTATGTCATGGGAAAATTGACTTTCTTCACAGCCATAAAAAAAGCGGTTGAAAAAGTTACAGCCAAATTATGGACAAAAAATGCTGTAACTTTTTTGATTTTCTTTATTTTAGCCACTTTATTCTGGCTGATGCAAGCCATTGGAACAAAAAAGGATTTAACCATTGATATTCCCGTAAAATATAAAGGAATTCCGAATAACTTTATCATTTACAACGATTTAGCGCCACATATCAGCGTCACTATTAAAGATGACGGACGAGAATTGTTGAGCTACTATTGGTTCGGTCGTCCCGATTCTTTGGTGATTGATTTGTCAGACAAGTTTAAACCGAATGGCGGCACCATTTCTTTTCCTGTAAAACAACTACGCAACGAAATTTACGCTACTCTACCAAAATCGGCACAAATCAGCAGTTTAATTCCCGAATTTATACAAATCAACTATGACCAGCTTGCTGAAAAAACTTTACCGGTACAACTACAAGGCTCTTATTCTTTGGCACCGCAATACATTTTGTCCGATTCTATTTCCATAATTCCTGCCAAAGTCAAAGTATTCGGCGCACAAATTGTTTTAGATTCGCTTACACACGTTAACGCTAAGCCGTTTGACAAACCTAATCTAATCTCAAACACCACGTTCTCGGAAAATTTGGAACCCATAAACACCGTTGTTTTTGAACAGGAAAAAGTAGATATCACAATTCCGGTTGAAATCACTACGGAAAAAAGCATGGAAATCTCTATCACACCTATTAATTTTCCTAAAGGCATCACGCTCAGAACGTTTCCTGCTACCGTAACAGCGACTTTTTCCGTAGGCATCAGCAAATTCAGCAATGTAAACGCAAAAGACATTTTTGTAAGCCTCGACTACAACGAGGTAATCAAAAAATCCTGTATCAAATATCCGCTACAAGTGAACAGCACCAATCCCGACATTCGGAATCTGCGTATCTCACCCTCCGAAGTGGAAACTTTATTGGAAAAGGACGAATAAAACCATGTTAAAAATAGGCATTACAGGCGGAATAGGAAGCGGAAAATCGGTCGTGGCGAACATTCTGCAACAAATGGGATTTCCTGTTTACGACTCCGACAGTCGCGCCAAAGCACTTACCCAAACGAATGCTGACATTCGACAACAATTGACGGCAATGTTTGGCGACAACCTATTCAAATACAATATTTTAGACAAAAAAGCCTTAAGCCAACTGATTTTTTCGTCTGACAAAAACCTTAAAGCCGTCAATGCTATTATTCATCCTGTCGTAGTGGGCGACTTTGCAACATGGACAACCCGCCAAAACGCTGCTGCCGTATTTTTGGAATCTGCTATTTTAATGGAATCCGGTTTGTATCAAAAGATGGACAAAATTATTTTAGTAACCACTCCCGAAAAACTTCGCATAGACCGAGTGATGAAACGCAGCCAACTTTCCGAAAAGGAAATACAACAACGTATGCAAATGCAAAAAACCGAAGAAACGTTGGCAGACAAAGCTGATTTTGTTATTCTGAACGACGAAAAACACCTGCTAATTCCGCAAGTTCACAGCATACTACAAAAATTATTGATTATCTGAATTTTATGAAGAAACTACTTTGGAAAATTCCTCTTTGGTTTTTTATACTCACTATCACATGGGTAGTTGTGCTGCGTTTTGTACCCGTTTTTGTTACGCCCTTGATGGTTATCCGTTGTTTTGAAAAAAACGATGCGCCAAAACCCAAACTCACAAAAAAATGGGTGCCGCTACAACAAATTTCACCTAAAATGGTTACTGCAGTCGTTGCATCGGAAGACGACCTTTTTATGACACACAAAGGTTTTCGTTTTAAAGATATACAAAAAGCCTACAAAGCTAACAAAAGTGGCAAGCGTTTGCGAGGTGGCAGTACTATTTCGCAACAAACGGCGAAAAACGTATTTACCACAGGGGCACGCACATGGGTACGCAAAGGGTTTGAAACTTATTTTACCGTACTTATCGAACTTTTATGGGGCAAAGAGCGCATTATGGAAGTTTACCTCAACGTAGTGGAACTTGGAAAAGGTATTTACGGTGTTGAAGCGGCATCGCAAAACTATTTCTACAAATCGGCTAAACAGCTTACCTATTCGGAAGCTGCACTCATTGCTGCGGCTTTGCCCAATCCACGCCGTTACAGCATAAAAAATCCGGGACCGTATATGCGCCGTCGCCAAGCGCAAATCATACAACTGATGTGGAACATCGAACCTGTGGATTTCACTAAAAAAAGTCGCTAAACCACATTGGTGATTTAACGACTCTTTCTATTTTTTTAAAAGTCTTCTTTTTTAGAATTTATACGACAGTGACAGTAAAATGTTGTTGTAATGTGTTTTGACTGTCGCCGGCTCTATTGTTGAGTTGTACGGTTTAAACAAATCTATTTTTTGACGGTAAGCATACGCCACATCTACGCCAAAACCAAACGTGCTACGGTAGCCAAATCCTGCCGCACCGTAGATAGAGCCCCTATCCATCATATATTCCATATCTGTGCGTATGGTATTCAGCGGTACAAATTTTTCTGCTCTATCCGACATTGACGGCGTTACGAGAGCCATGCCCGCCCGTACCGAAAAAGCTTTGTTGATGCGATATTCGCCACCAAGTTTAACAGTATGCGCTATTCGTGCAAAATTCTTTATATCCTCATTATCAAGAGCAAACGGTTCCGTATCAAGAAACAAATCCGACGACACATGTTTTAGGCGTGTCGTGCCACGATTGTCGGCTAACATATAATCCAAACTGATAATTCCCGATTTAGCTATGATAAAAGCCATGCTCGCCTGAAATTTTAACGGTGCCGTAAAACGGTAATTGCTTTGCCCGTTAGGCGTTTCGACAGAACCTTTTATAGTCGTATCATAAACCGATTTCCCCTTAAAACCGTCGCGCAACGTGAAATAGGTAGGCGTATGAATAGATGCTCCAACACGCATAAAATCAGTAGGACGCACAATAGCACCAAATTTGAAATTCCAACCAAATCCTGAAGTAGAAAAACGGTTGGTCAATATAAAACTACCGCCTTCCTGAAATATTTCTTTATAACTGGAAATCAAAGAATAATCGAGTGTTTGCATGGTAAAACTTGCTCCCAAATAGACTTTATCGCTCACGTTGGCAGCATACGAAAACGCAAATTCATCTATATAGCCACTTTCCTGTGCCTGATAGAACGGCTGGGACTTCTCCCCCGCTTTCAACAACGAATGCCAAGTATTACCTCCGCCCGGGAGTATCAATTGTGATTCGTACGCCAAAATCGAAAGCCAAGGAACATTTTCATTATCAAAAGGTTCATATTCTTCTGTCAGTTTCAAATCATCTTCCGACAAACCATTTGTGAAACCGGCCATGTAATCGGTCATAGAATTAAGGGACGATGCTCCCTGAAGCGAAAAAGAGCGCGTGAAGTGTTTCAAACGGTTGTAGCCAAAACCGAAATTCGATGCCAACACCCCTTTTTCCTTTTCCGAATTCAAAAACGAAAGAACAAACGAAGCATTATTCAAACAAAAATTAAAATCATCCTGCTGACGAGTTGTTTGCCAAGAACCTTGAGTTACAGGTATAAGAGCTTTTGCCGTAACTGCAAACTCCGAATTGCGATAGATACCAAGACCGGCAGGATTATCGGAAATAGCGCCGGCTTCACCACCCAAAGCTCCAAATGCACCGGCCATGCCCATGTAGCGAGCAGTGCCATTGATAGGCGTTTCGGCATAGCGCATTGCATCAAAAACACCTTGCGCCGAAACAGCCGACGATAATAGAATTGTTATGAAAAAAAGACAATAGCGTTTCATATACTTTTAATTTTATTTTTTTAAACAATTGCGTTTAACGCCGCGTTCCGCCACCGCCACCACTTCGAGTTCCGTTGCTTGAAGAACCACCGGAGCGAGTTCCACCGGATGACATGGTGCCACTGCTCGGATAACTACGGCTTCCTCCAGAACGCGTTCCTACATTCGAATTCGACGAATTGCGTGTAGAAGAATTGTTTTGTACTCGTGTGGTTGAACTTGAACGTTGCGTTGTACTCTGGCGTTGTATTTCACTATTTTGGCGTTGAGTTGTACTCTGGCGTTGAGTTGCACTACTTTGGCGTGTACCGGATGTCGTACTGCCATCGTAGCGTGCTCCATTTCGAGAAGGCGTAGAAGTTTGTGTTGTTCCTTCATAACGCTGAGGACTCCGCGAAGATGACTCCGATGCCGACGTGCGGGAAGCCGTTCCGCTGTAGCGTCCATACGTATTGGTACTTTGACGATTGTTTTCGGAAGCCGAATAGGTAGAATAGTAAGGCGTATCGTATCCATAATATCCGTACCAATAATAGGGATTATAAGGATTGTAAGGATTGTAATACCACGGATTCCATCCCCAATTATAAAGCCAAGGGTCGTAGTGCCAAGGATTATACCAATTATACCAATAATACCAAGAGTACCAATAATTGTAATAAAATGGTGAACGCCAATAACTTGAATAGTAGAAAGGACTATACCAAGGTGAAAAATTAACATAGTAAGGGTCGAGATAGACATTGTAATTGCCGGCACCCACATAATAGACATCCACATAATTGGGGTCGGCAATGTGAACACCGAACTTGTCGCTGTTGTGGAAGCGATAGATGCGCTCCGTATAAGTGTAATCCTCCTCTGTTAGAAGCAGGGAATCTTCTATTTCAGGCACTACTTCCACAATTTTTTCTTCGTACTGCTGCCGATAAGCCTGACGCTTTTGTTCTTTTACGCGCTGCTCCTGCTGCTTATCCGTTCTCGGGTTAAAATAGATGTCGTCTTCGACAATCTGTGCCGAAAGGCTACCAAAAGCAACCAATACCGTCACCAACATAATCATTCGCGTTTTCATTTTAAGTTCCTCCTCTCTTTTATTGTAACACTTACATACTTTAGACTCCCATTTTAGCTAAGGGTTAAAACAGAGCTGTTATATAATAGTATATCAAAATTGATGCCACAATTAATTTCAAACCGATGCTCAATAGAAAGCCCACAAACGTGCCTAATCCCGCCTTGAGCGAAACTTCCATTCCCTTTCCCGACAACAATTCGCCGACTACTGCACCCAAAAAAGTTCCTAACAAAATACCTATCGGTGTAAAGAAAAATCCGATAAAGCAACCTATCACACTTCCCCACACTGCCCATTTGCTGCCACCTTTCTTTTGTGCATAATAAATCGGCAAAAAACTGTCAAGTAACTGAACTACAATCACTACAACCAACCACACCAACAAAAACGTCCACGAAAAATCTACCTTATCGGTCAGTTGCAGCAACACAATGCCTATATAGCTCAACGGAACGCCGGGAAGTATGGAAACAAAAGAGCCAATCCAACCTACCAGCAAACATATTCCTGCCAAAATGATTAAAACCGTATCCATAAAATCACTTTTGATTGCAAATATAAGAATTGTTCTCCATAATTTTGTACATTTGCACAAATTTCTATAAAACAATTATTATGACAGAAAAAATTCAGCAAGTAATGCGCGATGTTCCCGCCTATCGCTGGACAGCCTTACTTTTATTAGCACTCGCTATGTTTTGTTCATACATCTTTATGGACATTCTTTCGCCTATCAAAGATTTGATGCAATCGACCCGCGGCTGGGACAGCACGGCTTTCGGCACGATGCAAGGTTCGGAAACGTTTCTGAACGTATTTGTGTTTTTCCTCATCTTTGCAGGCATTATTTTAGACAAAATGGGGGTACGTTTCACGGCATTGTTGTCGGGCGTGGTGATGCTTGTCGGCGCCATTATTAAATGGTACGCCGTAAGTTCACAATTCATCGGCAGTGAAGTAGAAACATGGTTTACCAATAATTTAAACTATATCCCCGTATTTGATGAATTGGGTATTTCGCCATTCTATCGCGGTATGCCTGCATCGGCAAAAGTGGCAGCCGTCGGGTTTATGATTTTTGGTTGCGGCGTAGAAATGGCAGGCATTACTGTATCGCGCGGTATTGTGAAATGGTTCAAAGGTCGTGAAATGGCACTGGCAATGGGTTCCGAAATGGCATTGGCACGTTTGGGCGTTGCTACCTGCATGATTTTCTCGCCATTCTTTGCCAAATTAGGCGGACAAGTTGACGTGTCGCGCTCTGTGGCATTCGGTGTAGTGCTTTTGATGATTGCGCTCATTATGTTTATTGTTTACTTTTTCATGGACAAAAAACTGGATGAACAAACCGGCGAAGCTGAAGAAACAGAAGAACCATTCAAAGTTAAAGACATCGGCAACATACTTTCAAGCGGCGGTTTTTGGTTAGTGGCACTGCTCTGCGTACTTTATTATTCGGCTATTTTCCCATTCCAAAAATATGCAGTGAATATGCTGCAATGCAATTTGACATTTACCGCTCCCGAAACCGGTTCGTTTTGGGCAGGAAATTCTGTTACACTCATACAATACGGCATTATGCTGATTGTTGCTTTTTGCGCATTTGCTTTCAATTTTTCAAAGAAAAAAGTTGCAAAATACGGATTATTATCAACCTCCATTATCGGACTTATTGTTTTCTGCTACATGGGCTATATGCGCCAATCAGCCGAAACAATTTTTGCCGTTTTCCCGCTATTAGCCGTAGGCATCACACCTATACTCGGCAAAGTTGTTGACCACAAAGGAAAAGCCGCCACCATGCTGATATTCGGCTCATTGCTACTGATTATCTGCCACTTGACATTTGCTTTCATTCTACCGCTGTTTAAAGGTAGTGCTGTGGGAGGTGTCGTTGTTGCCTACATCACTATTTTGGTACTGGGTGCTTCGTTCTCATTGGTGCCTGCTTCGTTGTGGCCAAGCGTACCCAAATTGGTCGACCAGAAAGTTATCGGTTCGGCATACGCCCTGATATTCTGGATTCAAAATATCGGTTTGTGGTTATTCCCGCTACTGATAGGCAAAGTACTCGACAAAACCAACCCGGGCGTTACCAATCCTATTGCCTACGACTACACCGCTCCGCTCATTATGTTAGCCAGCTTAGGCTTGTTAGCATTCGGACTGGGCATTGTGCTCAAGGCTTGGGACAAGAAAAAAGGACTCGGACTTGAATTGCCGAACATAAAAGATTAATTTTACCGAAAAACGATTGTGGGAATTCTCTATTTAATACCAACTTCATTAAGCGATTCTTCGTTGCGGCAAATTTTGCCCGACGGTAATGCCGATATTGTTTCGCAACTGAAGGTGTTTATCGTAGAGAATATTCGCACAGCGCGGCGTTTTCTAAAACAAATCGACCAAAATATCAATATTGACAGTTTGCAATTTTTCGAGCTTAACCAACATACCGACCGCACCCAAATTGCCAGTTACCTTGAACCGCTTAAAAGCGGACAAGATATCGGTATTATTTCAGAAGCAGGATGCCCCGCCATTGCCGACCCGGGCGCCGAAATTGTAGCCATTGCTCAAAAACAAGGCATAAAAGTAGTGCCTTTGGTTGGACCTTCGAGCATTTTGTTATCGCTGATGGCAAGTGGGTTTAACGGACAAAATTTTGCGTTCAACGGCTATTTGCCCATCGAAAAAAACGCACGCACGCAAAAATTGAAAATGCTCGAAAAACGCATTTACGAAGAAAATCAAACACAAATTTTCATAGAAACGCCTTACCGCAATATGCAGTTGTTGGACGAACTTTTTAAAACACTGCAACCGCAAACACGGCTTTGTATAGCAGCCGACATTACCGCTGCAACAGAATTTATTCGCACAAAAAAAATTGCCGAATGGAAAAAGAATCCGCCGGCAAATTTGCATAAACGACCTTGTATTTTTTTGATTTATAAATAGAAAAATGAAAACAACTCCATTCACCGACATTCACATCGCCTTGGGTGCAAAAATGCACGAATTTGCAGGCTACAATATGCCTATCGAGTACACAACAGGTATCATCGACGAACATTTGACCGTTGTTAACGGCGTCGGCGTGTTCGATGTGTCGCACATGGGCGAATTTTGGGTAAAAGGAGCAAATGCGCTCCAATTCCTTCAAAAAATATGCAGCAACAATATTGCAGCACTGCCCATTGGCAAAGCTCAATACAATTTTTTCCCCAACGGAAAAGGTGGCATTGTGGACGATTTGATTGTGTACCACTATGAACCCGAAAAATACCTTTTGGTAGTAAATGCCGCCAATATTGAAAAAGATTGGGAATGGATAAACTCCCAAAACAGCGAAGGTGCCGAACTTGAAAATTCATCGGACAATATGGCACAACTGGCTATACAAGGCCCCAAAGCTGCCGAACAGCTCCAAACGCTCACCGATATTCCACTCTCCGAAATCCCTTATTATTCCTTTACGGTAGGCAGCATAGCAGGCGTGGACAATGTCATTATATCCAACACAGGCTACACAGGCGCAGGCGGTTATGAACTCTATTTCTATCCGCAATTCGGTCAACAGTTGTGGAACAAATTATTTGAAGCCGGCGAACCTTTCGGTCTGAAACCCATTGGATTGGGTGCGCGCGACACTCTGCGTTTGGAAATGGGATTTTTGCTCTACGGAAACGAAATTGACGAAACCACTTCACCCATAGAAGCAGGTTTGGGCTGGATAACTAAACCCGCCGAAGGCAAAAATCTTATTGATGGCGATTTGTTTACGCACCAGCGAACTGAAGGCGTTGCAAAAAAATTGGTAGGTTTTGAACTGATTGACCGCGGCATTCCTCGCACCGGCTACGAACTGACCGACGGCAAAGGAAAAACGATAGGACGCGTAACATCGGGCACGCTATCGCCGACACGCAAAATAGGCATCGGTTTGGGTTATGTAGAAACGCCCTACGCCAAAATCGGAACGGAAATTGCAGTTGCCATACGCAACAAAGAACTGAAAGCAATAGTTGTTAAGCCGCCTTTCCGAAAATAATTCTGTTGTATATGCTTTTAAATGCAATTAATCATCTCCTTTTAAACTTATAAACTATTGATTTTAAGCCTAATAAAATGTAGTCAAGTGTTAGAATAACACTTGACTACATTTGTGTCTATCCCTTAAATAAATTCAACCGAGTTTCTAATAACTCAATGTATTTCATCTGATTTTCAAGAGACAAAAAAGATGATTTAATCTCTTTTTTCAATTTTTTCTCTACTTTTATAAATCGTTCAAATGTGTTAAAAATCTGTTTTTCAGTCAATTGAAAGCTCAATCCCAAGTTAACAAAATCAGATTTTGTCAATTTTCTTTTCTTTCCACCGATAGTAAGTGCTGTCTCTTCTGTATCTTCCGAAATATGAAGACTCACATTTAATAAATCATACGCCGGTGCCAATGTCCAATTTTGATTGGATAAAAGCAACGAAAAATTCTTCAAATGCATATCGTTATTTCCGGTGATATAACAGAAAAGCACCACTTCAAAAAGTCGAAGTAAATCAAGAAGTGTGTTAGATGAATGTTCCGCCACCGCTTTTCCAACCTTTTCTACCGAATTTTTATACTTATCAAAAGCTTCTAAAATCTGAAACATATCCAACATATGGATTTTTTCTCCTGTTTCCGTGCGGTCTATTCGCTTAGTAAGGTAAGAAAGTTCGCCCGATTTCAATCGAATTAGCGTTGATGGCACTACGGAAATACCACAAAGTTCGGCAATTCTCATAGTAAGATGTTCATTTTCGGGCATTTGAGGAAAAATCTCATTTTGAGGTTTAAGAATGTAATTTCCTCCCAAAGCACCCATCACGGTTAATCGTCCTTTATTGCCATCTTGTAAAACATTTTTAATAAAACCTAACGAAAGCTTGGGCTGTACTCCGGGAACGGTTACCGAACTTTCAACTACCTCTTTGGCTAATTCTGCCATTTCAGACATGGTATAATCCAAAATGGGCGGTTCCGAACTTCCAAAAAAACGAATGCTACAAGAAGAATGAAAATCACCTTCTCTGTCCAACTCTTTGTAACAATATAAACACTTTTTACTCATCGTCTTCATTGGTTATTATCGGAATTACACTTACAGCACCAATACAATTTTTACAGCATGCCAAAAGCAACCCCATACGGTCATTTTGATTCAATTTCCAGTTTTTAGAAGCAATCTCCAATAACCAACCTTCGGGAATTAAGCCTTCAAAAAAAGGAAACAACCGATTAGCTTTATACACTTTATCCGAAACAGGCATTGAAAAGGTTATTGGTTGATTAGGAAATTGATGGATGTATTCTTTATCGTACTCGAACAGATATTCGCCTTCGTTTGTTTCCATAATAATTCCGGCAAAATCGTCTTTATAAAACACTTTACCCTGTCTCATGGCTCAATTTCTTTATGGTTTACAGGTGCTAATTTGTGCCCGAACATCATCAAGACCTGATTAACCTTTACCAAACTCAAATTTTCTTTGCCTTGTTCTATTTTCCGAACAACGGTAAGTGCCACTCCTGCTCTATCAGCAAACTCTTGCTGAGTAAGATTGGCTTCTTTGCGTTTTGTCTTAACAAATGCAGCTAAACTCAATGTCATAATTATATGCTTTTGCAGTTATTTTGGTGCAAAGATATAAAATTATATTTGAAAACATATAAAAATAAGGAAATAAATAATTTTAGATGCAAATACATATACCAAAAGCATTCTGTAAGTCTTAAAATCTAATTGATGTAAGCAACTCTTCCCATACTACATCTATCTTCTTCAACTAAACTTCGACAACCTATAAGTCACATTATGAGAAGGAAGTGCCGTTTGAGGTGCCGGAGAGTTGGGAGTGGGTGAGAATAAGTGATATTACAATTTCAATTCAATATGGATATACAGGCAAAGCTCTTTCCAAAGGAAAGTA
>DUQS01000049.1 GCA_012837685.1 Bacteroidales bacterium | reverse complement strand
CTCGCATCGGTGCCGTGTTGAATTTAGCTGTTTCTAAACGTCAAAGATACAAATTTTGAAAGCAATTCACAACACAGACAAAAAGGTTATCGCAAATATTTATGCTGTTTCTAAACGTCAAAGATACAAATTTTGAAAGCAATTCACAACGACCAGATGTATATTGATTTTATCGAAAAGGCTGTTTCTAAACGTCAAAGATACAAATTTTGAAAGCAATTCACAACAACATCAGATTCTTTTGTTTTATAAACAGCGCTGTTTCTAAACGTCAAAGATACAAATTTTGAAAGCAATTCACAACATCGTTGGCAGGAGCCAACTGCCTTATTCGCTGTTTCTAAACGTCAAAGATACAAATTTTGAAAGCAATTCACAACTATTTGCGATACAATTGAGGACAAGGTGCGGCTGTTTCTAAACGTCAAAGATACAAATTTTGAAAGCAATTCACAACTAATTGCAAAACTGATTGTCACTTTTAACGGCTGTTTCTAAACGTCAAAGATACAAATTTTGAAAGCAATTCACAACAAGCAGCCGTAAACTCGTCCACAAAATCTTGCTGTTTCTAAACGTCAAAGATACAAATTTTGAAAGCAATTCACAACTTGTTGGCTTTCGTAATTAGCTGTGTTACTGCTGTTTCTAAACGTCAAAGATACAAATTTTGAAAGCAATTCACAACTTGATGCCTTTGGCAGTGTTATGGAGGCGTGCTGTTTCTAAACGTCAAAGATACAAATTTTGAAAGCAATTCACAACTCTTCTGAAACGATAACTCCAAATCCTTTGGCTGTTTCTAAACGTCAAAGATACAAATTTTGAAAGCAATTCACAACGGGTGCTTGTTTTTTCTTGATTTCGTTCATGCTGTTTCTAAACGTCAAAGATACAAATTTTGAAAGCAATTCACAATTGATTTTGTGAAATAATATGCGTATATTTGCAAATGTTTTGTAACACTAACGCAAAAAAATTATTTAATTTATAATCAGAGCATTACATTATTATGGATTGGCTATACAATTTATTGTTTTCCGATGGCATTGCCCACACTATTCTTATTTATTCATTTGTAATTTTTACAGGGTTACTATTGGGTAAAATTAAAGTTTTCGGCATCTCAATTGGTGGCACCTTTGTTCTCTTTATGGGAATTGTTGTGGGACATTTCGGCTTTACGGTTAATCCTGAAATTGCCGATTTTATTAAAGATTTTGGGTTAATTCTATTTATCTATTCTATTGGATTACAGGTTGGTCCCGGATTTTTCTCTTCTTTCAAAAAAGGGGGAATCGCACTAAATCTACTCGCTGCCGGTACTGTATTGCTTGCCGTTTTGGTTACAATAGCATTTTTCTATATTCTCGATGGTCGTATAAGTATGCCGATGCTTGTGGGAATAATGTCGGGAGCTGTAACTAACACACCGGGGCTTGGAGCTGCACAAGAAGCACTGTGTCAAGCCTATGATGCCGGACAAATTTCCGAAATTCCACAAATAGCATTGGGATACGCTGTGGCTTATCCGTTTGCGGTTGTGGGAATTATCACATCCATTGTTCTGATACGTGTTATTTTTAAGATAAGTCTTGATAAGGAAACCAGTGACCTTGAAAAAAAGGATGATTCACAACTGGAAAAACCTGAGAGATTGACTGTTAAGTTTACCAATAAAGCAATTTTAGGAAAATCACTCCATCATATTAGAGAAATGATTGGTCGTAAGTTTGTTATTTCCAGAATGTTGCGCAATGATGAGTTTTTCATTCCCCAGTCCGACACTATATTAGAAATTGATGATGTGTTATTAGTAATTGCTTCAGCTGTTGATGCTGAACCTATTATTGCTTTTTTGGGCGAAAAGTCAGAAGTCAATTGGAAAGCATCTGAAAAACAATTGGTTTCCAGACGTATCGTTATCACTCGCAATGAAATTAACGGAAAAACACTTGGAGATTTAAAATTGAGAACTATTTACGGAGTAAATGTTACCCGTGTAAATCGCTCAGGATTTGACTTGCTCGGCTCTACCAATCTTGTACTTCAAGTCGGTGACCGTGTGATGGTTGTAGGTGAATTGGCTGCTGTTAATAAGGTGGAAAATCTTCTTGGAAATGCACTGAAAAAACTAAATGAACCACCAATCATCACTATTTTTGTAGGTATATTCTTAGGAGTTTTGCTGGGAAGCATTCCAATCTTTTTCCCCGGAATGCCTATGCCGGTTAAACTTGGTTTGGCAGGAGGTCCGCTAATTGTAGCTATTCTTATCGGGCGATTTGGATATAAACTTAAATTGATAACTTACACTACTTTAAGTGCCAATTTGATGCTTCGTGAAGTGGGAATAACCCTTTTCTTAGCCAGCGTGGGACTTGCTTCGGGCGGACAATTTGTAGAAACCGTATTTACAGGAGACGGTCTGATGTGGATTGGTATTGGAATTGCAATTACCATGATTCCACTGTTGATTATGGGTTCTATTGGAAGAAAATTTGCAAAAATAAACTATTTTACCCTGATGGGATTAATGGCAGGAAGTTCAACCAATCCTCCTGCTTTGGCTTACTCCAATTCACTAGCTGTTAATGACGAGCCGGCAGTAGCTTATTCTACTGTCTATCCCTTAACCATGTTTTTAAGAGTGCTTGCAGCTCAGTTGTTGATTTTGATATTTATATGATAGAAAACTCGTTTCTAATTATAGTGCTTAGTGTTTGACGTTTAATTGTTTAGCATTAAGCACTTTTATTTTACTGTTGTAGATTTTTTAGCAATTAATCGGCTTTCTGCCCTTCCGAAGATTGGGAAGAATTAAATTTTATATTGCTTGTTTTGGAAATAAAAAGCATAAATATTCCTGCCACAAGCAACCAAAAAACTAATCGAGCACGTCTCATAAGCGTTGCTACAAACCATACTTCGTTGCTTTGAACTCCAATGGCTGCCAACATGATTTTATTTCCATACGTCTGACGCTTTTACACAACGTTTTTTGCTTTTTTCCGATTGTTTTATTTTTGCCACAAAATCCGGCTCATACGGACTTTCTATAATTTTCACATCATCCGATGCTTCAATAAGCGCAATAAGTGCTTTTGCAAATTTACTACGTGAATTATATGCGAATGTAATAGTTTTCATTATTTCCTCTCAATTTTTATTGTTTTTATGAAAAAGGCACTCTGTGAAGTAGTCCTTTGTGAAAAGAATGTCAATTTTCGACTTGTTACTTTTTCTTTATTACGCCTATCTTATTTTAATAATTTGTCTAATGATTTACCTTTTTTCTTATTTATGGTAATTTGTTTTGCCTCGTTTCCTGCTGATATTATTTCTTTTAGCCATTTTTTTCTTCTTTCTTAAATTGTTCAGGAGTATTATCACCACATTTAACTTCAGCTATATGTGCTTGATATTCTTCAAATATGGGCTTGCGGTCGTTGTTCATTGGCATAACTCTGTCAGCTTTATCTGTTTTGTTCGTTATTTTTGTCATAGTCGAATGTTTTTAACAGTAGCAAATATACAACACTTTTTTGAACACATACATTTTTATTAAAAATAAAAAATAGTTGTATCTTTGCAAAAAAGGAGGTTGTTATGACAATGGTAGATAGAAAAACAGTGAAAAAATCGTGTGGCGATGTTTTTGACAAAAACAGTAAGCCGACAGTAAGCCACCAAAAAGCGATTGATGATGTGCGGAAAAATAAAAATATTGTTTCGTCTGCTTCATCAGAGGAGCTTTTTAAAAAATTGGAGATATAAAGAGGAAAGTGTACTAAAATCCGGCAAATAACAAGAAAAAGAGCGTGGAGTAAGAATAAAAACTTCCGACTTGTGGGATTAGGGACGTTTAAACCGTGTTTAATTGCTCTTTAAATTTGTTATTTTTACCTAAAAATCACAACTCATATGAAAGGTGCAATAATTGGAGATGTTGTAGGTTCACGATTTGAATTTAACAACATTAGGAGTACAAAATTTAAGTTGTTTACTGATGATTGTTTTTTACGGATGATACTGTGTGTACCGTTGCTGTAGCAGACTGTATTATGGATGTTGTAAAACATTTGGTGATTTTAATGAAATGGTATTTGCAAAATATTTACGCTCGTGGTGTCGTAAATATCCGAATAGAGGATACGGTTTATCATTTTCTCGTTGGCTCGCAACGGACAATTATGTTCCCTATAACAGTTACGGTAATGGTTCTGCGATGCGAGTTTCGCCATGCGCTTTGTTTTTTAGTGTTTTAGATTCGGTTCTTGAAGTTGCTCAATATTCTGCACAATGCACTCACAATCATGCGGAAGGCATAAAAGGAGCAAAAGCTGTTGCAGACTGCATATTTGTATGTAAAAACAAAATTGTACCTAAAAACAGATTGTTGCAGTATGTATCAGAAAAATATGGTTATAAGTTGAATTTTACTTGCGATGATATTCGTAAATCAAACACGTTTGATGAAACTTGTCAAGTTACGGTGCCTCAGGCAATAGTGTCTTTTGTTGAAAGTTCCGATTTTGAAGATACAATTCGGCTTGCCGTTTCAATAGGTGGCGATAGCGATACTATTGCAGCGATTGCAGGAAGTATAGCAGAGGCATATTACGGCGTACCTGATAATTTGTGGAATGAGGCAAAAAAGTATTTGACACCTGAAATTATGAATGTTGTTGATAAATTTTATGGTACATATATAGGTTGTGAGCAAAGACCATTTTTAGAAGAAATTAAATAAAGACTTCCGATTTGTGGGATTAAGTACGTTTAAACGGTGTTTAATTGCTCTTTAAATAAAAAAAGCAAACATTTGTAAAGGTTATAGCAGTAAAGAAAAAATTTTGTTGTATAAAAATTCACTTAATGAATAATTTTCTTCAAAAACTTATAGTGTCAGAAAAAAGAGAGAGCCAAGAGAAATGATAATCCACAACAGAATACCAAGAATAAAACTGCGAGGTCCCGATTTTTTAATTTCACCAATAGTTATATTTGAGCCGATAAGAAACAGTGCTACAACCATTCCGCGTTTGCCGAGCCAACTAAAATGGTCATAACTGCTTTGCATTGAAGGAAACATATTGGCAAAAATAATGGCTAACACAAAAAACAAAATAAACCAGGGGATTTTAATCGATTTTTTATCTTCCGATTTATTTATAAAAGCAATTATAAGCGATAGCGGAATTATCCATAATGCCCTAATAAGTTTCACTGTAGTAGCTACTTGCAGAGCTTTTTCGCCATAAATAGCTCCGGCGCCAACCACAGAACTGGTGTCGTGAATGGCTATAGCAGCCCAATTGCCAAAAGCCTCTTGGCTAAGTCCTAATTTATGTCCAATAACCGGGAAAATAAAAAGTGCAATAGCATTCAGCACAAAAATCACAATAAGAGCAAATGAAGTTTGATAGTTTTTGCTGTTAATAATAGGCGCCACTGCAGCAATGGCACTTCCTCCGCAAATTGCTGTGCCTGAGGCAATAAGCAACGAAGTGTTTTTCTCTACTTTTAAAAGTTTTCCGAGTACTATTCCCAAAAACATAACAACGGTTACGGAAATAATCGTTTCTATAAAACCTGTCTTCGATGATGCAATGACATCGCTAAGACTCATACCAAATCCCATTAAAACAATAGATGCTTGTAGAACTTTTGATGTGTACTTATGTAGGCTGTCGTGCTTTATACCGAAAAATGAAAACACCAGACCAATGAATAGTGCAATGGCAGGAGAAATAAAAGGCATAAAACAGAGTAGGATAATAAGAGAGTAGAGTCGGTGGCTATTTTTAAGCATTTCCGATTTGAATATTTTCCTCATTTTAATAAAAATGTATCAATTAACTATTTGCCAAATATATAGATGCGAAGAGTAATTATTTTATCATTCCTTTGAATTGCATTAAAGTAGAGTCACAACCTTTTTTTCTGAAATCTCCCGGCGAAACTCCTACTTTATTTTTGAAAACACGGTAAAAAGAACTGTTAGTAGAAAAGCCTGAATTTTCAGCAATTTCAGTTAATGACAATGCATTTTTTGTACAATCTAAAAGTTGATTTTTGGCACTTTCAATTCTGTATTCGTTTATTAAATCGGAAAAATTGGTGTGCAATTCGTCGTTAATAATCTTAGAAATGTAGGTTCTGTTTGTGTTCAACAGATTGGCAACATCCGTTATTCGTAATTCAGGTTGCCGGTAAATTTTGTCTTCTTCCAATAATTGAAATAACTTTTTCTGTAATTCTTCGTTGTTTAAAATTTCATTTTTAACATTAGTAATTTGTTTTTCACTATATAATTTAGATTCTGCTTTAGCTATTGCAATATCTTTTTTAAACTCTTCAATGGTAAAATTCTGTTTATAGCCGAAATATCCCACTCCAAACAAAAATAAAGAGTGTGTAAACGAAGGAATGATTAAAAATAACGGATGTACCATAAAATAATCTTTGCCTATAATACTGGAAACTACTGAAATTACGCAGGCAAACACAAAAAATAGCAGCAACCATTCTATAGGATTCAAATCCTTACCTCCTATGTTGGAATAAAATCGGCGTATTTCAATATTGTATTCTCGAATCAATTTTAATCCAAAATACAATGCGAATACTACTTGAATAATAAAAATAATTTTGAAAATTTGTAATCGTAAAATTTGAAATTCAACTAAAACAGAATTAGTAGTTAAATAGCCTTTTTTATGATACATTACTCCTTGAATAAAAATATCTTTTTCTTCGGGAGACATTAAGAAATAGAGGCAGGCAGAAAAAGCAGATAATAAAAAAGATGGAACTAAAATCCACGCCCATCGATAATTAATCTTAACATCTTTAGTGAGTAGGCGGATGTAATAAAAATATAAAGGAAAGGCGGCTAAAGAGGTAAAGCACCAGATGCTGTCGAATAGAGAATAAAGTTCGTATTGATGGTTAAAATAAAGAGCATGTGTGAAATAGTTGACAAAAGCAAGTGAGAGGAAAAAAAATAAAAATCGCTTGGAAAGATTAGTCTGTTGCCTGTCAATAAGTAGCAGAACTACCCAAAAAAGGCAGATAAACATAGGCATTATGGAAAAAATCATGTGGCTCATAGTGCTCACTTACACAGCTACAAATGTAAATAAATTTATGAAAAATGCCAAATTGTTTTTATAATCTTTTTCTTTATTCCTTGTTGTTTGTTTTTTTTACGAAATGAGAGAATATTTCATTTTTAAGTTTGTACATTTGACATAATTAATAGTAACAGTTTGTGTTAATCTATATTGCTGAAAAACAGAAAAATAACTCTCAGATATTGCAAAAAAATAGACAACATCAATTTAGAAGAATCTAATGCTTATTACTCGGAATTTGGTTTTTTACGCTAAAAATAGCCATGCAATTTTATTGGATTAAAATTTTTTAAGGTTCAAGATTAGTTAAGTTTGTTTTTTCTCATACTATTCAACAAAATTACATAAATATTTTGATTTCTGTAATTATATCTAAATTCACACTCTTTTATGTGCAAATAAAATGATTTT
>DUQS01000048.1 GCA_012837685.1 Bacteroidales bacterium | reverse complement strand
TAAAGGGCATTCTCGCTTATGTGCGGTATTACTTTCCGGCATGACCGCAAACATCTAATTTATGACACAAAGATACAACTAATTTTTAGTATTAAATACATTTTATCAACTTTATGGATTTACAAATAAAGAAATAGCGATGGTGAAAGGAAAGAAAAATTTAGTGGTTAAAAATTAGGATAAAAAATATATTTATTGTACTTTTGCTTGGAAAAATAAAACTAACAACTTTTACTTAAAAACAAAGGAGATTTCAAATACAGAGCAAAATGCTTTAAAACCACTATTTTACAAGAAAATAGAAATAACAACAAAAACAGAAGATAAAACAGCATACAATTTGTTTGATACATTCTGTTAATATTTTAAATTTAATACCTATAAATTATGAGAGTAAGAAAAAACATTGCAATTAGCGAAAACGGATTTATTTTTAATCCGCTGACAGGAGACAGCTTCAGTGTTAATGAAACAGGCGTTTTTATTGTCCAAAAACTAAAAGACGGTGAAAGTGACGAAACAATTATCCAAAATTTGAAGGATAAATATGACTTGGACACTTCTACTGCTGAAAAAGATTTTAATGATTTTTTATCCATGTTGCAAAGCTATCAATTGATTGCCAATGACTAAGAGAAAAATCACAGTAGCAGTTACCGGATTGAACAACATTGACAGTCCGGGACCGGGAATTCCCGTTATTCGAGGATTGAAAGAGAGCGAAACCCTCGACGTTCGTATCGTGGGCTTATCGTACGAAACTCTCGAGCCCGGAATTTATATGAGCGACTTGGTGGACAAAGTCTATCAGTTGCCATTGCCAACAGCCGGTTCTGCCGTGCTGAAAGAGAGACTAAAATACATCGTAAGTCAAGAGAAAATTGATGTATTGATACCCAATTTCGATGCCGAACTGCACAATTTTATCAAAATTCAGGACGAACTGAAATCGGAATTGAATATCGCCACATTTCTACCATCGCAAGCTGTTTTTGATGAACGTCAGAAGTCCGAATTGGGCAAGTTTGGCGAAAAATATGGCGTAAAAGTTCCTGAAAGCCACATGATAAATCAGGTTTTAGAAATCAAAAAACTGGAAGAGACCATGAATTATCCGATGGTTATCAAGGGGCGTTATTACGATGCTTACATTGCTCAGTCCTACGAACAAGCCAGTTCATATTTTTACAAAGTCGTGGCAAAATGGGGCTATCCTGTTATTGTTCAGGAGTTTGTAACAGGCACAGAGGTAAACGTAACCGCTATCGGAGACGGCAAGGGAAATTGTATAGGTGCTGTGGCAATGCGGAAATTGTACATCACGGACAAAGGAAAAGCATGGTCGGGTATTTCGTTAGAAGATGATGAACTGATGGCGATTTCTCGAAGAGTAATTGAAAATAGCAAATGGCCCGGCGGTTGCGAATTGGAATTTATCAAAACCAAAGATGATGAATACTACCTGCTTGAAATGAATCCGCGTTTTCCGGCTTGGGTTTATCTTGCCAACGGATGCGGACAAAATCACCCCGAAGCACTTGTAAAAATGGCTCTCGGCGAAGAAGTTCAGCCATTTACCGATTATCAGAGCGGTAAAATGTTTATTCGTTATTCCTACGACCAAATTGTGGATATATCGGAGTTTCAACAAATTTCCACAATGGGAGAAAAATAACTATCGGGCTTTGGCTCAAACTTTCTATTGTAATCTAATTTTCTAACTTTTAAAATCTAATTTCATATGTTTCCAACTTACGAAAGTCCAACAATTAAAAAATTAAATGCCGGAATGATGAATAAATTCGGCAGCAGAACAGAATACACACCTGTAAAATTTATTGATAATGTGGCAGTTGCCGATTTAATGGACAAATATGGCTCGCCACTGTTCGTTATCAGCGAAAGAACTATTCGGCAGAATTACCAAAAAGCCCTGAAAGCTTTTAAAATGCGTTATCCCAAAGTGCAATTTGCGTGGAGCTATAAAACAAACTATTTAGATGCGGTTTGTAAAGTGTTTCATCAGGAGGGCAGTTGGGCGGAAGTTGTTTCCGGTTTTGAATATCAAAAAGCCATTCGCAACGGCGTTCCCGGAAATCTGATTATTTTCAACGGTCCCGACAAATCCAAAGAGGATTTGATTTTGGCAGTTAAAAACCGCTCGCTTATTCATATCGACCATTTTGATGAGCTGTATATGCTGATTGAGATTTTGGAAGAGATAAAAGACACAAAAGCTCGCGTAGCAATTCGCGTGAATATGGACACCGGCATCTATCCGCAGTGGGACAGATTTGGTTTCAACTACGATAACGGGCAAGCGTGGAATGCGATTGTAAAAATTATTGCACAAGAAAAACTGCAATTAGAGGGTCTCCATTGTCATATCGGAACGTATATGCTTACTGCAAATGCTTATGCAGTAGCTGCCCGCAAAATGTGTGAGCTTGCTTTGAAATACTCCAACACCACCGGAGAAAACATAAAATACATTGACATGGGAGGTGGATTTTGTTCGGCAAATACACTTAAAGGCTCTTATTTACAAGGAGCAGACATTATTCCCACTTTTGATGATTACGCCGAAGCGATTACTAACACCATTTTGCAATTTGGTTTTCGTCCCGACGAATTGCCCCTGTTGATTTTGGAAACAGGACGAGCATTGATTGACGAAGCTGGCTATCTGTTAGGAACGGTTCTGGCTACAAAACGTCTTGCCGATGGGCGCAGAGCTACGGTACTTGATACGGGCGTAAACATTATGTTTACATCGTTTTGGTATAATCACCGCGTTTCGCCGGCTCAGGATTTTTCGCAACATGCCGAAGAAACAGTACTTTACGGTCCTTTGTGCATGAACATCGACTGTTTGCGCGAAAGCGTACTTTTGCCACTTCTTAAAAAAGGTGACCGTATTGTTATTCACGAAGTTGGAGCATACAATATGACCCAGTGGATGCAGTTTATCACTTTGAGACCCAACATTGTAATGATTGATACGAAAGGCGAAGTACACCTAATTCGTAAGCAAGAAACAGTAAATACTATTGTGGATTGTGAAATTGTGCCGGAACATTTAAAGAAATTTGTAATATAATCACCTCGATAAATGCGAAGCAGAGCCTCCCTTAAATCCGTCGCCAATCTGCATCTGAAAGCAACTTACAACAGCTACGGACAGATTTTCTTTTCCATGCAAACTTGGCTTGCGGTAACCATACTTATTGTAAGCATGTTAGATGTGCGAGTAGGGTTTGGGGGATTGGTAGCTGTGATGATCACCAATTTGCTATCTCATTTACTTGGGTTCTCGAAAGAAAAAATTGCTACCGGTGTTTACGGTTTCAATGCCGTTTTTATGGGAATGAGTCTGATGTTTAAGTTTTATCTTAACTCATCGTTTTTGCTCTTTTACATTTTCGGTATTGTACTTTCATTTTTGCTAACGGTTTGGCTCGAAACGGTATTTTCAAAGAAAAGTCTGCCCGTGTTGACTTTGCCTTTTGTTATCACAAGTTTTATTATTGACTTGTCATTCAAGAGCTTTGCCAATATCGAACAGATTACTCAGTTTGACCGATTTACCGTTTTGTTAGCTAAACAAATGAGTGTTCCGTGGTATGGTTTGGTACATTCGTTGGATAATATTCAGCTTCCGCAACTCGTTTACTATTACTTTAAAACGCTGGCTTCCATTTTTTTCACTGATAGTATTTTAGTTGGGATATTAATTTTTGTTGCGCTGCTCATACATTCCCGCATAAAATCGACTGTTGCTTTTCTCGGATTTTTCTGTGCTTTTGCAGTAAGTAAAATTGTGGGCTTTGATTTACAGCAACTTACTGCCAATCTTGCCGGGACCAACTTTATTTTTTGGGGAATAGCGATGGGAAGTTTTTTTATTATCCCAAATATTTACAGTTATCTGCTTGTGGCGGGGCTTACACCGGTGCTTTTTCTTTTGTATGCAGGTATTGAGAAAATAATTGCAGGGTCAGGATTGTCGTCATACACATTGGCATTCAGCGTGTTGACTATTTTGTTGATTTATGTACTTATCCATCGTACGTTTAATAAATTTTTTGTTTTTCCGCTGATACAGTACTACAATCCGGAAAAGACGGTGTATAAAAGAGTAAATTTTTTGCAGCGTTTTGAAAACGATTTACCATTTAAAATGAAACTTCCGTTTTTGGGAGAATGGACTGTAAGTCAGGGATATCATGGGGAAATCACACATTTAGGCGAATGGGGAAACGCACTTGACTTTGTAATAACCGATAATGATAAAAAAACCTACTCGCTACCCGGAACAAAAAAAGATGATTTTTACTGTTACAATAAACCCGTACTGGCTCCGGCTGATGGCTATGTGTATCAAATCAGCAATATTACTAAGGACAACGAAATTAACGACGTAAACACAAATAAAAATTGGGGTAATACAATTATTATCAATCACTTGAACGGGCTTTTTACTCAAATTAGTCACCTGAAACAAGATAGTTTTACAGTAAATATCGGAGATTATGTGACTAAAGGAACAGTGCTTGCCTCATGCGGAAATTCAGGTCGTTCGCCCGAGCCACACATACATTTTCAGATTCAGTTAAGTCCCGAAATTGGAGCGAAAACGCACCCTTATCCCTTCGGTTACTACTTTGAGAAAACAAACGATAAACCGATTTTGCGAATTGGCGATGTTCCGACCGAAAATTCCATTATCTACAATGTGGATTGTTTGGATTTGATATATAACGCTTTCAACTTTAAGCCCGGTAAAGAGCTGAATGTCAACTTTAATGGTGAAAAAGTAAAATGGACGGTTGCAACCAATGCCTACAACCAAAGTTATATTTTCTGCGAAAAATCCAAATCAACAGCATACTTTGTCAATGACGGCACGATGTTTTATTTTACCGACTTTGAAGGGCGAAAAAAATCTGCACTTTACACGTTTTATCGCAGTTGCTTCAGACTTTTGCTTGCAGGTGAACGGAGTATTGAGGTTAAAGACAGCATTCCTCTGTCAAAAGAGCTGCCACTGACTCTCAAATGGTTACAGGATTTTATTGCCCCAATAGTTCTACTCAGTCGGGTAAATTTTTCATCAAAATTAAACCGATTGGACAATCCATATTATCCCGAGAATGCCGAGTTTGTAAACCGAGTTGAGGTCAAATCTTTTTGGAAAAAAGAACAACCGACAGAGTACACCGTAGCCATATCACAGTCTAAAATTGAAATTAAATCGAAGAATTTGAGTTTATGTATCG
This sequence comes from Bacteroidales bacterium, assembly GCA_012837685.1. Taxonomy (GTDB): domain Bacteria; phylum Bacteroidota; class Bacteroidia; order Bacteroidales; family Paludibacteraceae; genus DUQS01. Next base: position 29,929 of record DUQS01000048.1, on the reverse strand, counting down.
AATAGTTTTTAGCTTGATAGCGGTATCTGTTTTTGGGACGGTAAAGGGGAAAAATACGCTTGTATTTGATACTTTAGATAAAAATCAACAAACGGCATATTACGACAGCCTTACTTTTGTTCAATATAATAATTTGGATTATAAATCTCTGAAAACCACAATAAAAGAAGCTGAACGATTGGGGATAAGTTTTCAGTATCTGAATTATCGTAAAGCCATAGCATATTACGAACTAAAAAACTATGCAAAAGCCATAAAGTACTACGAAAAAGCCCTTTACGATGTTCCCGATGACATGTTTTTAAAAGAGAGCTTATATTTTGCTTATTTGCAAAGTGGACAAGATGTAAATGCTACTATTTTCGCACAAACACTTCCAAAAACCAGTCAGGAAAGAATTGGATTTTCTTCTTCGTTTCTCGATTTTATCAACTTTTCAGGAGGATATACTTTTAGCGACAACAATGAAAAATTGCGAAACGGCATAGCCAATCTCGATACCATCAATCAGTATCAAGATATGATATCGGGCGGGATAATTTTTGGGCTAAACCTTTCTAACCGCGTAAAACTTATTGCAGGCTATAACCTGTTCAGCACAAAGTTTGAGCGTTTTGCTCAAAATAGTTTACAACACAAAGATATACTGTCGCAACATCAACTTAATATTGGCACGGAATTTTATTTAAAATATAACTTTTCACTCGGTTTTACCGGCGGTTTTTATGCTATTGATAAAAACTATAAATCTACTGCTCAAAATTCAGGAAATGAAACCGAACAAGGAGGGGAACGAGCAAGACAATCTTCTCAATCAATGGATTACAAACTATCGGCATTAATTTTTCTCAACAAACGATTTATCTACGTAACACCTGAAATTTCTTTCGCATACTCCAATTTTGCTTCTTCTCATCAGTTACAGTCTAAGTTGCAACTAACTTATTATCCATTGGGGAATTTGAATTTTTACGGAATTACTTCGGGAGCTATAATTTTTGACAGCGATAAAAAAAGAGGTAACAAGGCTGTTGTTTCTCAAAATTTAGGCGGTAAATTATTTAAAAATATGTGGTTAGATGGCATGATAAGTGTAGGTAACCATCTGAATTACATAACAGAACGCTCATTTATTGTGTACGATACCTACGACCCAATTTTGCTTATGTCGAATTTAAGCCTCTCTTATTATTTCAAAAAAATAACAGTTTCAACAACTTACTCATGGACACAAAAAGAAGGTTGGGCTTTCACAGATTATTACGCAAAATTATTAAAGTATAAGTATAATAATCATTTAATTAATCTTACAATAAAATGGAATCTTTAAAGAAAACTATAGCAATAGTTATGTTGCTCGTTGTGTGTGGGGTGTCAGCTTCTGCGCAAGTCAGTCCTTCCAAAATTTTTGAAAACAATTATGCCAAAGAAGCTTCCGGCGATTATCAAGGAGCTATCAATGACCTCGTTGGGTTAAATGGTTTCGATTATCACAAATCACTTCGATTAGGCTGGCTCAACTATTTGAATAAAAATTTTGATGCCAGCATTTATTACTATCAGCAAGCTGTAAAGCTACGCCCAAAGGCTGTTGAGGCGTTACTTGGACTTTGCAATCCGCTTGATGCACTTGGAAAAACAGACCAACTTGAAGCCACCTACAAAAAAATTCTCGCTATCGACCCAATGAATTCAAAGATAAATTACGCGCTCGGTAATATCTATTATTATCAAAAAAAATTCGTTTTGGCTGAAAAATATTTCGATTTGGTGATTAGCCTGTATCCTTTTGACTACTATTCAAATCTGATGTCAGGTTGGACAAAATATTTTTTAAACAAAAAAAACGAGGCTAAAATACTGTTTAACACTGTTTTAATAATATCTCCAACCGACAAGTCGGCAAGAGAGGGATTGGCGTTGATTAATTAATTGTTTGATATCATATTGCTTATACAGCATCAGAATTTAAAAGCCCGACAATTTTGTCGGGCTTTTGGTGAAAAATTTTATTCTATTTTACATTTTTTGTTGCGTCTACAGGTAAGTAAACTTGCGCCAGATAAAGGCAGAAAATGTCTTTGGTTTTGTCATTTTGAAGGTAACTTAACACCACATTTATAAAACTTTGTAAACTGTTTAATATTTTTTTCTTTTAATTCTCTGTTTTTAAAATTGTCATTCGCTGCTTTGTCGGGATAGATAATTACACAGTCAACAACTTCGTTGTCGCTTGTAATGTTTAATTTTTCCAAGACTTTCCTATCTCTCGCATAACCACTTAACTGTCGAATGTTATCAATGTCGTATTTCCCATCTTGAGTATAAATCTCTTTGTATTTTGTGTCAATTAAAATTTTGTCGTCCAACTTCATAAAGTCAATATCTCCGTAATGTCCACGTGTCTGCCTTTTGCCGTCTTCCGATAATTGATAAATAATTTTTGAACCATAGGCATCTTTCAGCAAGCTATAAACATATAGTTCAAACAACTTACTCATATCAATCCAAAATGGTGGTAGCTTTTTCTCGTCTGTTTTGTCTGTGTTTTTATAAGAATAGCCAAATCTTTTCAAGATTTGTTTTGCTAAGTCAATTGCTTCAACATATTCTTTATACAAAGCGTTTATCTTTATTCTTTTAATTTCTGAATAAGAGATATTTTCCGAAATATTGTTAAATGCTGACAATAGGCGATTTTGCTTTTGAAAGAGTAATTTGTATTTTTCTTTGTCCAAATGTTTTGCAGTGTAGCTTTGAACAAATAATAATGCTTTTTTCAATAAACGATTTTCAAGACAATCTGTACTGTATTCTTGAAAATGGCAATAAATACGGTCTTCTCGTTTTGATACAATGTTTTTTTTGAGATGTTGTGAAAAAATAATTTTTCCTTTAATTTTGCTATTTAGATTTTCTTCCCTAAAAATGTAATTACTTTTTAAACCATGCTTTGTAATTGTTTCAACAAGTGATAAAAAATGAACTACTAAAAATGGTGTTAAATCCCAATTTGCATTTTGGGTTTCAATTTGTGGTTTTTCAAAATCAACATGATAGACATCTTTTATAAATTTAGATATTTCAGAATGATGCAAACAATGCACAAACATTTTTACATAGTCTAAATTTTCAATTTTAGGTTCAACAGCTATGTAGCTTTCATTTTCTTTAATCCAATCGATTCCTATGTAATAGCTTGACCATAAATCGCCATACTTATCAAAACCTAAGCCTAATTTGAAATTATTTTTCAAATCGAGATGCGGGCTTATTTCTAATTTTTGTTGTTTAGAAAATAATCCTTGTTCTTTTATGACAAAAGATTTTTCCATTTTTCAAACTCTTCTTTCATTGCGCTTTTTTCAAGCATAATTATTCCGTCTTTTTCGTATTCTTCTATTAGAGGAATAATTTCAAATTCTAATCGCATTTTTAAATCATCTGCTGATTTGCAAAGAAAATAACTGTGTCCAATCATTAAATCGTCTGCGTTTAAATCAGGATTAATGTTGTTTGAAATGAAATCTTTTATTTTATCAAATAGACTTTCTGCTTTTTCTTTAACACCTTTATCATATTTGTCATAAGAAGAAATTACATTTTTGTCTGATTTAAGCGAAAAAAAAGCAAAACGTCTGCGAATTGCATAATCGATATGACCGATACTTCGGTCTGCAGTGTTCATTGTGCCGATTATGAAGAGATTTGAAGGAACTCCAAACGTTTCTTGTGAATATGGCAACGTTACTGTAATTTCATTTTCCTCACCAATACGCTTATCTTTTTCTAAAAGCGTTATCAGTTCGCCAAATATTTTTGAGATGTTGCCACGATTGATTTCGTCAATAATTAAAATGTATTTTTTATCTGTGCTATCTGCAATATAATCTTTAACATTATATTGTTCCTTTAAGTGTTGCAGAATTCCCCAAACATAAGTTATATTATAAATATCAGCTTCATTACCTTGATACATTTTCTTTATAGCATCTATATTTGCCGGAAAGTCTCTGCCTTCTTCTGCCTCGCTATTGTCAGAACGCACTCTAAATGTTTTACCTCCTCTATAAGTGACTGAAAATTCAGTTTTACTTTTAGTTTTCACTTTGATGATATTTTCAGAACATTCTTCTTTTAGTTTTTCAATAGCATCATTTAAAGAATCCATACTTGTTTTTTCCTTTGCTCTTTCGCAAATAGCTTTGAAAATTCCGTTCTTGATTTGGTATGTTATTTCTTTTGTATTACCATCAATTTCAGGTTTCAATCCTTCCACAAATTCTTCGTAGTCTAAGGACTGATGAAACGTTGTAAATGCAATTTGGTTTGCATTTATCAATTCTTTATAACGTTTCATTAAATCAATTCTACTGCTTGGAAGTTTATTTGAGCCGTCAATTAAAGCAACTGCAATTTCTGCTGTTTTATAAGTTTTACCTGTACCGGGTGCACCTGTAAGGATTAAATTTTTATTAGCTTCAACCAATTTTATAATGCTTTCCATTCCTTTTTGTTTTTCAATTAGACTTGAATTAATCTCTCTTAAATGTTCCAATAATTGCCACGGATATGTAATAATATCCATATTATTATCAGGTTCTAATACTTGCTGAAAAAGTTTACAAATATTGTAACTACACATAAACCAACCGCCATCCAATGAAATATTTGAAGTTGTATAAGTGTTGATTTTGTTTATTAAATCGCCCAAGTCGCTTTCATTTACAATTGTACTTATTAGATTAGGTTGCAGTGAAGCTACAAGACGATTAGTTGCTGCCCTTCTGTCTTGAGATGTGTATGTCCTAATTATTGCTTTAAGCTTATTATAAACATCCCATTTTGGAGTTTCTTGATTCTCCGCAATGATTTTGAGTAACGGGGAAATTTTATTCCAATTAGATTTTATTCTTTCCTTTTCTTTTTTTGTAAAATAACCTTGTTGTAATGAAGAAACACATTGGTGACTTGAGCGTTCAAAGAATTCAAAAAAAACATCTTTGTCCCAATCTTGCCAAGAAATTTTTGTTTTTGCTTCCTCTATGAATTTAGGAACATATTGTTTGTAGCTGTTTAACCAACCGTTCCAAACATCTATTTCATTACAATATTCTTTTAATGTTTTCTTTGTCATTATGGATGTCAATTTTGTATTTTTCCTTTTTGGTTTATGTTAGATTAGTGGTTGTCCTATGGTTGCCACCAATATCTAAGTTACGCAACAAAGATACAATATTTGTAAATATTAAATCTGTGTCCGTTCTAAAAACCATTGGCGCACAATTTCCATTTGTTGTTCTTTGTTTAGGTTGGAGTTGTCGAGCAGCAGCGCATCAGAGGCTTGTCGCAATGGGCTTTCTTTGCGGGTTTGGTCGCGTTCGTCGCGTTCTTTTACGTTAGCCAATACTGCGTCAAAAGATTCTGAAATACCTTTTTCTTCCAATTCTTTGTGGCGTCGGTGTGCGCGGACTTCCGGCTGTGCGGTAACAAAGATTTTTAGTTCCGCAGTAGGAAAAACTACCGTACCAATATCGCGCCCGTCCATAACAATGCCTTTTTGTTGTCCCATCAGTTGTTGCTGACGCACCAATTCTTTGCGAACAAAACCAATCGTGCTTATTATACTTGCCCCATTCGCAACCTCAAGGGTGCGAATTTCTTTTTCTACATTTTTGCCGTTAAGGTAGGTTTCCTGTACACCTTCAGCATTGGTTTTAAAAGCAATATCAATGTTGCTAATCTGTTGTTTTAAGGCTTCTTCATCTACTTTTCCACTTGCTGTAAGCCATCCTTTTTGAAGACAAAACAACGAAACGGCTCGGTACATGGCGCCTGTATCGACATAGATATATCCGAATTCTTTTGCCAACTGTTTGGCAATGGTGCTTTTTCCGCACGAGGAAAAGCCGTCTATGGCAACTACAATTTTTTTCATGTTCGATGAGTGTTTTGTTTATTTGACGCCAAATTCCGATAAGCCTGTACTTAAAGTAAAGTGGTACGAAAGGTTTCCTACTTGGTAGGGCGTGAGAGAAAAGCCGATGTGAAATTTGTATATTTTTACACCGGCACCAAATGAAAATCCGGCGGCTGTTCTAAAGTCGGGAGCTTTCATATCCATACGTCTTTGGTGATTGTAGCTCGCTACGATATAAAAGTTTTTGTGGGGCAACACTTCAACGGTAAAAATAGTGTGGCGGAACAGCATATCAAAAAAATCGGCGGCTTTGGTGTTGGTAGAAACAACTTCTTGACCGGCTTCTTCTTTGCGGTAGCTCAAATCCCAGCGTTGCAGGTCGTGCATGGTCAGAGAAAAGCGGAGTGGGGCGTGCCACAGTTTTTGTGAAATGCCAAGTTGAATATCCAACGGTAGCGATTCGCGATGTTGCTGTCCGTCAATGGAATAGTATCCTGTAAATTGAAATCCAATGTTGCGAATGGCTAAGCCCGCAGAAAACATAATACTATCATTCGTATAGTTGGCGCCTAAATCTAATGCCACGCCAAAACTTTTGTAGCGTTCGTAAACGGAATAAATCGGTTTCAAGGTGGCGCCTACAGTAAATCCTTTGGGCAGTTGTCGGGCGTACATAATATTGATAGCGAAATCTTTAGCCGTAAATTCTCCCAAAATTTGGTCGGTTGGGTCTGTTTCGAGAAATTTTCCATAGTCAATATAATGGATGCCGTATGCCATATAGTTCTTGCCAAAATTGCGTCCGTAAATAGTTGAGCCAAAGTTTATTCCGGCTATATAGTTGGCATAGTTCAAACTGAGCATATTGTGCGTTTTGGCTGTCAACAGTGCCGGATTTTGAAACGAGAAGTTGATATCGCTGTCGCGCAATGATACGTTTGAGCCACCGAAAGCGCCGATGCGTGCCGATGTGGGCAGATTTAGAAATTGGTAAGTGTCTTTTCCTGCTTGTCCGAATAGGGATAAGCTGCAGACCAACATAAATAATATGATGCTATATTGATGTTTCATCAACCGATTTTTTTAGGATTCATGGTAACGATGGGAATTAACATCTCTTCCATAGAGATGCCACCATGCTGAAACGTATTTTTATAGTAATTGACGTAGTAGTTGTAGTTATTGGGATAGGCAAAGAAATCGTTGCCCAAAGCAAAAATATAGGAAGAGCTGACATTGGGACTTGGCAAGCCAAATTTGTCCGGTTGCGTAATTTCAAACACTTCTTTTTTATTGTAGCTTAACGATTTTCCTACTTTGTAGCGCAAATTGACATTGGTGTTTTTGTCGCCGATAATTTTCACCGCTTTATCTACCTGAATGGTGCCGTGGTCGGTGGTTATTATCACTTTAAAATCGCGCTTCGCCAACTCTTTAAAAAGTGTGAAAGCCGACGAGTGGCGAAACCATGATTTTGTAAGTGAGCGGTAGGCTGATTCGCTATTAGCCAACTCACGTATCATTTTTGACTCTGTTCGCGCATGCGATAACATATCCACGAAATTGAGTACACAAACGTTTAATTGTTTGTTTTCCAATTGTTTGAGTTGCTCAACCAGCTTTTCACCGGCTTGTGTGTTATTGATTTTGTGATAGGAAAAATCGATTTTTTTCCGATAGCGCGTTATTTGAGTTTGTATGAGTTCTTCTTCGTTGATGTTTTTATTTTCCTCATCTTCTTCGCCAATCCACAGGTCGGGAAATAATTCTTCTATTTGCAACGGCATAAGTCCTGAGAAAATGGCGTTGCGTGCATATTGCGTGGCTGTTGGCAAAATACTGTAATAAAGTTCGTCATCTTCTATGGTGTAGTAATCGTCCAAAAGCTCTTTGATGAGCCACCATTGGTCTAAACGAAAATTGTCGATGACTACAAAAAAGACTTTTTCATCATTATCGATGAGCGGGAAAATCTTCTTTTTAAAGATATCGGGGCTCATCATAGGTCGCATTTCAGGATTTTCGAACCAAATGGGATAATTCTTTTTTATGTATTTGGCGAAAACACCGTTAGCCTCTGTTTTTTGCATCGCCAGCAGGTCTTGCATTCGATTTTCCGCTTCATCGAGAGTTAATTCCCAATAAACCAGCTTTCTGTATAAATCAGACCATTCTTCGTGTGTCAGCGATTCGCTTATTTGTGCACCTATTTTGGCAAATTCCGATTGATAATTGACGGTAGTCTGTTCGGAAATAATTTCTTTTTTGTGGATGTGCTTTTTTAGCGTCATCAAAATTTGGTTGGGGTTTACCGGTTTGATGAGATAATCGGCAATTTTGTTGCCAATAGCCATATCCATAATGTTTTCTTCCTCACTTTTGGTAATCATTACCACAGCAAGATTGGGGCGTTTTTGTTTTATCAGCGCCAAAGTTTCCAATCCGCTTAAGCCGGGCATATTTTCGTCAAGGAAAACAATGTCGTAGTCGTTGGCTTCACATAGGTCAATAGCGTCTTGTCCGTTTGTGGCAGTAGTTACCTGATAGCCTCTTTCTTCCAAAAAGATGATATAAGGGCGCAACAAATCTATTTCATCGTCCAGCCACAATATGGAATCTGTTTTCTTTGCCATAGTGTTAGAAATTTTTAGAGAAGAAGTCAATGTATTGTTCCCAAGTGAAATAGGTGCCGATTAATGATAAATTTTCCGCAGAAATACGCATATGCCGGCAGTTTGCTTCAGCTATTCTTTCTGTTAGAGACGGTTCTTCCATCAACAATTTTTCATACCACAACACTTCTTCGTAGTTTTCAAAATTCGATATCACCAAACACTCTTTCCCGTCAATTTTTCGTACTGCCAAATCGAAGTCTTTAATAAGAAACTTAGAAAAATTGAACGCTGCTAAGTCAAACAGCAGTTTATTAGTTGTTTTTTTGTCGGCTGTGTTTTGTACAAGAATTAATGTAAACGGAGTGTTTTTTTCGGGAGTAAGTTCTTGTGTTTTTCCGGTTTCTTCCTTTTCGATTGCTGCAAGATTTTCTTCGCGGCGTTCCATCAGCGAACCGTGTGTGCCGCCTTGTTGTGCTTCTTCGCCTTGGCTCATTAGTGCCAAAATATCTTTCGACATAGGAGTTACGTCGCTGTTAGGGAATTTTTTAATCAATTCGGTAAGCGCATTGAAAAATGTGTCTGCAGGCTCTGTTTTCCCTATGCTCAAAGCGTTGAGAAACGTAAATTTAGGCAGCAATGGCGACAGCGGATATTCTTCCGATATGTAGCGATAGTTTTTGAACACTTCCTGAAAATTGTTGTTGGTGTAGGCAGTATAGGTAGCTTTGTACAAATCGTCTTGTATTTTGTACATTTTTTCCATTCGCTCCAAATAGTCGGGTTGCGAAAGTATGATGGCATACTTGCTTTCCGGAAAATCCCTAACTATGACGTTACGTGCAGCATCTGCCTCTTGTGATTGTTCTTTTTTCTGATAAATTTGGTAGAGATTATAGTAACTGTCAACTTTACGTTCGTCTTTCGGGAAGCGCTGTTGGAAAGTAAGGAACATTTCAATGGCAGAATCAAAGTCTTCTAATTTGTTTTTGTAAATTTCGCCCAAAGCAAAAAGTCCATCGGCAATCAGTTCGTTCGATTTTTGGAATTGCGCTTCGGTTTTTGGAATTTGTGCCAAGTAAAATTCAGGATTTTTGTTGTCTTCCGGTAAACTGTCTTTTTTAAGTTGTTTTATGGAGTCGGGCAGTTGCTCGGTGTCGGCAGCCGTTTCTTCATTTGTCAATATCTGTGCCGATTTGTTCATTCTTCGCCAGTTGTCTTCCAATTTTCGGCGTCCCCAGCGGCGTTGAAATTCTGCACGCCCTTTGTTCATAAGTTGCGGATTGTAGAAGTACCATTCGGTTGAGCCTGCTCCGATTAGGTCGTTAGCCATTGAGTTGTTGCCAAATCTGTTGAAACCAAGGTCGCCTTGTGCTTGTATGGCATCTTCCGCTGCTTTTGCTTTGGCTTCTTCTTCCTCTTTGATAATTTGTTTTATAATTTTATCAATCACTTCGCGTTGTTCCTTTTCCGATAGTTTGGCGAGATTTTGCAAACTGTCTTGCAATTGTACTTGTGCATAATTGGTGGCAATTTCGCCCAACACTTCGGCAAGTTTAGAGACACGCGGATAGTCGCTGTTGTCGGTTTTCATCAATTGTGCGGCTTCTTCAAAGCAGGGATGCGCCTCAACGTATTCTTTGTTTTTGTAGTACAAATCGCCGAGCGTAGTAAGTGTCAATGCTTTTTCTACGCCGTTTCGAGTGCTTTTTTCTATGGAAAGTTTATAGTTTTCTATAGCTTTCTTTTCGTCGCCATTTTTGATGTAAATGTTGGCTATGGCAAGATAGATTTGGTCTAAATAATCGGCATTATTATCGTTTTTTGCCATTTTGGTCAGTTCCTTTATGGCTTTATCGGGATGTTTGGTTTCTATTTGCAGCGCATTGAGTTGTGCGTTGAACTTAAATAGGTATTCAGGATTTGATTTTACTACCAAATTGAAGCGTTCGAGTGCTTTTTGCGGTGAGTTTTCTAACAAATACAATTGTCCCAAAACGTAATTGAAACGCATACGTTGGTATTTGTTTTTTTCTTTGTCGGCTGCCACTTCCAAAAACGGAATTGCTTCTTTACCTCGATTTCTCTTGAGCAGTAAATCAGCTTTTGTCGCAGCAAAAAGTGGTGTAAGTCTTTGTGTTACATCGTTTTCGTTGATTTTTTCCAGTGACTCTTCCGCTTCGAACAGCCAACCCATTTCGGCATAGCCGCGTGCTATCCAAATTCGGCTTTCGGTAACTACTTCCGGCTCGGTAGAGAAGTGGCGAATAATGTAGAAGAATGTACTTACCGACTCCATGAAACTGCTTTTGTGAAATTCAGCTTGACCGAGCAATATCCACGCTTTTTTAATCATGGGATTAAATTCTTCCTGTTTCAGAAAGTTTTGGTATTTGGGGTCTTTCAGTTTTTTCGGATTTCTTTTCGGCTTGGCTTTTATGGAGTGCTGTTTGATGGATTTTCGGCACTTTTCGATGGTAACATCCATGTTAGCGGCTATGGCTTGTCCGTTTTCGTGCACGCTAATAGGAAAAAGCGGCAACAATTGCGAAAAATCGTCTTTGTGTGCCTTTTCCATGTTCCGTATGCCTTCGTTGAAACTGTTAGTTGCGTTGAAATGAATGTTGTAGCGAGTGGTAGTGGTATGAAACGTGCGTGTCGCCCACGTGTTTTTTTTCGTGGAGCAACCAAAACAGCACACTGTGGCTAACAAAAGGAATATGTAGCGTTTTTTCGTCATGTAGATAGCCTTAAAATAATAAACTTTTAAATGCCGAATTTATTGCATTGTTAACTGATTTTTAGGGATTAAAAGTGTTGTAGTCGGTCATTTCTTCCTCGTCTTCCAATAGCTCTTCGTTTTGTCGGGTTTTTATTTCCAAATTTTTGTGAATAATCGATTGATTTTGGTTGCTTGGGTCGTTGAGTATTTTCCAAAGTTTGTCCTTTAGTTCCGATATGCCTAATCCGGACACCGAAGAGATAAAAATAGTAGTAATGTCCTTCGGTAACTCTTTTTTCATTTCCGCCATCAGTTCGTTGTCTACCATATCGCACTTCGAAATGGCTAAAATGCGGCTTTTGGTAATTAAATCGGGATTGTATTTTTCCAGTTCGTCCAATAGAATTTGGTATTCCTTTTTAATATCTTTGCTGTCTGCTGGAACCATAAACAACAACACAGCGTTGCGTTCGATGTGGCGTAAAAACCTTAATCCAAGTCCTTTACCTTCAGATGCACCTTCAATAATGCCCGGAATATCAGCCATGCAAAACGATTTTCCTTCGCGGTATGAAACAATGCCCAAATTGGGCACTAACGTTGTAAACGGATAATTGGCTATTTCCGGCTTTGCTGCCGAAACAACGGAGAGAAGTGTGGATTTGCCTGCATTGGGAAAGCCTACCAATCCGACATCAGCCAACATTTTCAGTTCCAAAATGATACTACGCTCTTGAGCCGGTTCGCCGGGTTGTGCAAAGCGCGGTGTTTGTCGTGTAGGCGATTTGAAGTGCCAATTGCCCAATCCGCCACGTCCACCTTTCAATAATAGTATTTCTTGACCGTCATCGGTTATTTCACACAAAAATTCGCCTGTGGTACCGTCGTAAGCTACTGTGCCACATGGCACCTCAATTATTTTGTCTTCACCGTCTTTGCCTGTGCTACGGCTTTTACTGCCGCCTTCACCGTCTCCGGCAAAAATGTGGCGTTCGTATTTCAAGTGTATCAAAGTCCAATAATTACTATTGCCACGTAATATAATATGTCCGCCACGTCCGCCGTCGCCACCGTCGGGACCACCTTTAGGGACATATTTAGCCCGCATAAGGTGTGCCGAACCGGCACCGCCGCGTCCTGAGCGACAGAGAATTTTTACATGATCAATGAAGTTGGATTCTGACATAAGTCGAATGGTTTAATTGAATCTATTATTTGTTCAATTTGTTTAAAACACGTTTCGATACTAGTGGTATTGCTTATGGCATTGTAACGTTGTGTGTGTTTGTAAAAATTGATAATGGGTTCAGTTACTTGATGGTAAATTTTCAAGCGTTTGTATATGGTTTCAAGATTATCATCATTTCGTCCTGATGTTTGACCGCGTTTGAATAATCGTGCGATGAGTTCTTTCTCTTCTACTCGCAGGTCAAGCATCAACGACAGTTTGGTGCCGTTGTTAATCAGCAATTCATCTAAGGCTATCGCTTGTACCACGGTGCGCGGAAATCCGTCAAAAATAAAACCTTTATAAAAATGTTTATGTTCCTGAAATTTTTGGTTAAGCAAGTCGATAATTAAATCGTCGGGTACTAAATTTCCTTTGGAAATGAGCGCATCGGCAGTTTTTCCGACAACAGTGCCTTTGGTAATTTCTTCGCGTAAGATGTCGCCGGTTGAAAGGTGCATCAACCGGTATTTTTGGGCGATGAGTTTGCTTTGAGTTCCTTTTCCTGCACCCGGAGCTCCTGAAATAACGATGTTTAGCATGATAGTCGTTTTTATTCGGGCATCAAGGTGTAGATGTCTCGCAAGTTACGTCCGTAACCGTTGTAATCTAATCCGTATCCAACGATGAATTCGTTCGGAATACGCAGAGCAACATAATCCAAAGGAACTTTAAAGCGCAGTGCATCCGGTTTTAAGAGCAGTGTTGCCACATAAAGCTCTTCTGCACCATGCGAGCGCAGTTGTTCAATAATTTTCTGCATGGTCAATCCCGAATCCACAATGTCTTCTACTATAATGACGGGACGATTTTCCACATCGTGGTCAAGTCCAAAAATTTCTGTTACCACGCCTGTGCTTTGTGTGTTGGTGTAAGAAGCCACTTTAATGAAAGTGATTTCCGAGGGAATAGTAATTTGCTTAATCAGGTCGGAAGCAAACATAAAAGAGCCGTTTAGGATACTGACAAAAAGCGGGTTTCTGTTTTTAAAATCCGTATTTATTTGTTCCGAAATGGTTTTAATTGCTTCTTGTATTTTTTTCTCGGGAATGCTGAGCGCAAATTTCTTGTCTAAAATTTGAACTTTTTTCATATCGCAATTAATTTTTTAAATACCTTGCAAAGATACATTTTTTTGCCCATTTAAAGCTGAACTTTTAAGGTTATTCAAAAAAAAACTGTATTTTTGCATTTAATACTGTTAATACAAAAAAGCATGAAACATAAATTTACACAGCAATCGTTCACGTTGGCAATAAAAATAGTGGCGGTAATTTGTTCGCTCGGCATCATTTTCTATTTTATGCCTCGCGCCAAAAATTTTGGATATACATTTGAGGTTGGCAGACCGTGGCAATATGAATTGCTGACGGCTTCGTTTGATTTTCCCATATACAAATCCGATAAAGAGATAAAAAAGGAAGAAGATAGCCTATTGACCAAATTTGTTCCGTATTTCAATTTGAATGGCGATTGCGCCAAAGAACAACTAGATAAGTTTTCCGAAGAAACAGATAATAAATTGGATGCTCGTTTGCACGCATTTGTGGCGAAGCGATTGAAAGAAATTTATGCCAAAGGCGTTGTCAATTTCACTCAATTGGAAAAACTGAAAGATTTTGGAGTCAAAGAGATTTCCGTAATTACCAAAAATGTTGTGGCGGGAGTTTGTCCTATCGATGATGTGTTTACCACAATAGAAGCGTACGATTATCTTTTTCAAGATGTTTCCGATATGGATACAAAGACACTGCGCACGTTCAACATGAACCGTTACATTGTTGAAAACTTGATTTATGACGAAAAAAAATCGGAACAGGTCAAAGAAGAATTGTTAAGCACTGTGTCGCGTACTTACGGTTTGGTACAAGCGGGTGAACGCATTATTGACCGTGGTGAAATAGTAACCGAAAACGATTATAAAATTATCAATTCGCTGAAAATCATCACCGAGCAACAACAACATTTATCGAAACAAAAAACTTATCTGATGGTGGTGGGCGAACTATTGATTATTGTTATTATTGTGGGTCTGTTTTTGCTTTACCTTTATTTGTTTCGTCCAAAGTTTTTTTATTCAACAAGAAGTCTTCTCTTTTTCTTAGCGATTTTAGTGGCAATGGTGGCAATGGCTTCTTTGGCAATGCGTCACACTTCGTTGAGTCCGTATATTTTGCCGTTTGCTCTGCTGCCCATTATGGTGCGCGTGTTTTTCGATTCACGGACAGCTCTGTTCGAGCATATTACGGCGGTATTGTTGTCATCGTTCGTTATGCCTAATCCGTATCAATTTGTGCTCATACAAATTATTGTCGGTATGGTGGCGGTTTCTACGCTGAAAAACATGGAACAACGTTCGCAACTGATACAGACGGCTTTTTGGATTTTTCTTACCTATTCGTTTACCTATTTGGCACTGATGCTGATGAAAAGCGGTACGTTGGAAAATATTGATTGGTGGAATTTTGCTTCATTCGGGGTAAATGGACTGTTGCTGTTGTTTGCTTACGGTTTTATCTATATAATTGAAAAGACGTTCGATTTTTTGTCGGATGTTACGCTGATAGAACTTTCCAATATCAATAGCAAACTAATGACGGAATTTTCAGAAAAAGCTCCGGGCACTTTCCAACATTCGCTTCAAGTGTCGAATTTGGCAACAGAGGCTGCCAAAAAAATCAATGCCAACACATTGTTGGTGCGTACGGGTGCGCTCTATCACGATATTGGTAAATTGACCAATCCTATTTTGTTTGTCGAAAATCAAGTGAATTATAATCCGTTGATGAATTTACCGTTTGAAAAAGCTGCCGAAGTAGTAATAAATCATGTTGCCGAAGGTGTGCGGTTGGCTGAAAAACACGGTTTGCCTCGCCAAATTATCGATTTTATCAAAACGCACCATGGGAAGAGAAAAGCTTCTTATTTCTACAATTCGTACAAAAATCAATTTCCTAACCAGCCTATTAACGAAGCGAGGTTTACCTATCCGGGTCCGTTGCCCAATACAAAGGAAACTGCTATTTTGATGATGGCAGATGCTGTGGAAGCATCGTCGCGGAGTTTAAAAGAGCACACCGAAGAAGAAATAGATAATTTGGTTGATTCTATTATTGACGCTCAAATAGCCGAAGGTTCGTTCAAAAATGCGCCGATAACTTTCAAAAACATAGAAACGGTAAAAGGAGTTTTCAAAGCAAAACTGAAAAATATTTACCATAGTCGTATCAGCTATCCCGAACTAAAAAAAACTTCCAACAATGAAGAAACAAACCAAGCGTAGATGTGCGTTTTTTGCATCATTAGCGGCAGTAGCGGTGCTTTCCTGTTTTTTTTGGTTCCGCATTGATTTAACACAGGAAAAACGTTTTAGCATCGCTAAGCAAACCAAGCAACTGATAGGTCAGATAGATACGCCGGTCAACATTGTATGCTATTTGGGCGGTTCTGTCGATGCCAATATTGCCCATTTGAAAAACGCTATGGAAAATATGGTGGAAGAGTTCAATAGCTACTCGTCAAAAAAAATACAATTAGAGTTTGTTAATCCGTCTGTTGCCAATTCCGATGAAGAACGTGTGAAAAATTACTTGGCGTTGGAGCGGCAGGGTATGCGGGGGTTGAGTGTGGCGCGTAAAGAAAAAAACGGCAAAATTTCGCAATCGGTGGTGTTCCCTTGGGCGCATGTGGTGATGCACGGTGATTCGTTGCTTATTCCGTTGTTCGAAAACAATTCGCAGACTTCCACAGTGCAATTAATAGCACATTCTATCGAAGATATGGAATTTCGATTGACCGATGCCATTCGTGCTTTGTCTAAAAAAACGGTCGATAAAATTGCATTCATCGAAGGGCACGGCGAGTTGGACGAGCAATATGTATATGATGCAGAATCGGCATTGAGTCGCTATTTTCAGGTGGACAGAGGCGTTATCGGTTACGATGCGGCTGTGTTGGATGAATATAAAGCCATTGTGGTGGCGCAACCTAAAGATAAATTTTCGGAAACCGACAAATATATTATTGACCAATATTTTATGAATGGCGGTTGTGTGATGTGGTTAATTGATGGCATTGAATTTTCTGAAAAAACACTATCGAAAAGTGGCATTTCGCCCGTTTTGCCGCTTGATGTAAATTTGCAGGATATGCTTTTTCGTTACGGTGTGCGCATATTGCCGTCGGTGCTGGAAGATATGCAGTGTGCTTATATGCCGGTGAATGTTGCACCCGCAGGGCGGCCCGCTCAATTTGAAGCATTGCCGTGGTTTTATGCACCGTTGTTGATAACATCGCCTTACCATCCCATTACCAAAAATAGTATGCAGGTAAAGGCAAATTTTGCTTCTGCTCTGGAGTTTACCAATAATTCTAACGATGTAGAAAAGGACGTATTACTGATAACTTCCAATGCAACTCGTATTTCGCGCGCTCCGACTGAAATAAATATGGCGGCAATGCCCGAAATTGACCCTCAGACTTATTTTAACACAAAATATCAGCCTGTGGCTGTGGCGATGAAAGGAACGTTTCCGTCTGTTTTTACTAACCGTATAACGCCGCCCGAAATTACCAATGCTGCTCCAAAAAAGGATATTAGCGTGCCTACGCGTATGATAGTAGTGGCTGATGGCGATGTGATACGAAACGATGTTGAATACAAAGGTTCTTCTGCGGGTATTGTTCCGTTAGGCTTCGACCGTGTTACAAAACAGATGTTCGGTAATCGGAATTTTATTGTCAATTCGCTGCTCTATCTTACTGACGATGAAAATTGGTTGGAGTTGCGCAACCGCACTATTAAGTTGCGACTTATCAATCAAGCCGTAACAACTTCTTACCGCACCTATTGGCAAGTGTTCAATGTTTTAGTTCCGTTGTTGTTTTTGGCAACTTTCGGCGGCATTTATTTTTTGGTGCGTCGGCGTAGAAACAGGGTTTAAAATTCTCTTCATATTCTCCAGAAGTATTTTCAATTTGTACAACAAAAAAACGGGGAAATCCAATTGGACTTCCCCATTTTTATTTGAGCGAAATACTGATTTAGTGTTTCATTAGTTTTACAACTTTTGCTTCGCCGTTGCTTTCAAGGCGCAGGAAGTAAGCTCCGGCACCCAAGCCATTCAGGTTGATGGACGTTGTTGTTCCATTAACTTTTTGGCTGTAAACAGTAGCTCCTGTAATATCTATCACTTTCAGAATGCCGCTTTCGGCGCCATCTACATAGAAAGTTTCCTTGAAAGGATTCGGATAGACATTCAGATTGGGTGCAAATACGTTTTGTGTAGCCGTAGGCGAATCAAATATCACATTTACGGTCAAATCTCCGTCGGGATAGAGCTTCAGCACGTTACCTTGCTCTATCAATTTACCGTTTACTTTCCAGTTTTTCACCACTTGACCACCGGCCGGTGTAGCGGTAAAGGTAACCTGTTTTGTTTGGCTAACGGTGCTACCTGTTGCAATTTCACTTCCGTCAACAGTGGCTTTTAGAGTGCCTTGACCGCTTTCTACACCGAAATTAACCGTGCTTTGTCCCATTTCACTTGCATAGAGAACAAAACTTTCATCGTTCATACGGTTATTGTTGTAATCGTAAATGTTTACGGTCATTTTCTTTCCTTCCACTTCGCAATGGAACCAGCGACCTTGTGCATTTGAAGTTTTCATATCACCGGCTTGCATATAGATTGTTCCACCTATTACCGGAGTAAATGTACGGCGGTTATCGGCAGGAACCAAATAGGCACCGTTTTTCACTTGTACGCGCTGGTAAGTATGTCCGTGACCACATAGGAACATCTGCACACCGTATTGGTCAAAAACAGGAGGATAGACATTTTTTGCACCTGAAGTAAATTCATCAGGATAGATGGGGTAGTGCATGTTTACTATTTTCCATGTTTTGGTGCTGTTTTTAAGAATTTCCGCCAAATATTTGGCTTGTTCTTGCATTACGGTACCAAAGTCGTTACCACCGACACCGTGATGTTCCCAGTCAAGATTGATAAACAGTAAGTTACCTATTTCCACATAGTACGAACCTGTTCCAACAGCTACTGCATTGTATTTGGTTGAAGGTTCAGGTGATGGATGCCCGTTCCAGAACTTAACATTATCGGCATCGGGATTGCCCATGTATTCGTGGTTACCGTAGCCTGCTGCCCAGTTGATATTGGAGAAAGGAACGCAGGTATTTACGAGATATCCGTTAAGTGACATCAAATCGAAGCGGTCGTCGCTATCATTGAAGTCGCCCACTTGTATGCCCAATACCGGTTTTTCAGTCATTCCGCCAATTATGTTTGCAGCGCTAACAAAGCGTCCCATATCTCCTGTGCTGGTGCCCTGTACGTCGCCGAAAATGCAGAACGAAAATTTGTTATCGTTGATAGTGGTGGTAAATTCGCGAGTAGCCGACCAGTTTGTACCGTCACCCACTTTGTAAATGTATTCGGTTCCGGGTGTCAATCCATTCACAGTTACTTTGAACGAACGAGTAACACCTAATCCCGATACAGCATTGTATTCGGCAATACGAGTAGTTCCTGTGTGTTCTCTAAACGCAGCTTCGCCGTCGGCTTTTTTAGCCAATTTAAGAATAGCGGCGTCATTCGAAGCAACGGGATTTGCCATCCAAGTAATTGTTTTTGAAGTGTTCGGATTAGCCGTAACGCCGGAACGTATGTAGGTGGGAGCAGCAGTAAGTTTGGGTGCCAGCGTACGTACCGTTTCCATGTATGAATAGTCTCCGTTCTTTTCCACAAATATGCGTACAGTGCGTTCCGCTGAAGTAAATGTCATGTTTTTAGCAATACCTTCGGCACCTGAATTCACGGTTTCTACGGCTCCAAAACTTTCGGTTACCACAATAACGTTTGCGTTGGGTAGCACGTTGTTTGTAAGGTCAAGTGTTTGCACTTCGCCACCGGCTCCTACTATACGTTTTAATACAGTGAATTTGTAGGAGTCCTCTATTGGGCGACTGAATTGTGTAAATAATGTAAAGAGTGAAGTTTCTTCATTGGCAAAAGTGGCTTTAGATGATACCGGTGTGCAGGTCAGTGCATCTGAAGCACTAATGTATTTACTAACGTTTATAGTAACGGTTGCCAATGTGTTGAATGTAGCACTTGCCGGGTCGTTATTTATGGTTATGGTCAAGTTGCCGGTATAAGCATCGTAACTGTAAGAGCTACCGCTTTGAGCCGATGGAGCAAAAGCAATACCGCCCGTTGCAGCAACGCTGCCGAACGAGTTAATGTTCATAACGATTTCCAGTTTTTTTACATCTGTGGCATCACTGGTGTTTATCTTTAATTGGAAAGGTCTGCCAATTTTGGCTTTGGCATCCGGTTCAACTGAAAAAGTGGTGGAACCTCCTGTTGCATTGACGGTGAACGTGCCGCTTTTGGTATTGAAGTGACCAAATCTATCTTCTACATAGACAGTTGCAGTATGTGTGTCATTCGACAGGTTGAGGCCGGAAAGCGTTACTTTGTTATTAACAGAGTCTATTGCAAATCCGGTGTCGCCCAGTTTGTAATCGGTGCCGTCGATAGAAATTTTGGTTTTTGTATAGTTCATACCGCTAGCTACAGAGCCACCATCTTGGAAGGTAGCTTCGAATGTGAAAGAACGGGTGTCAAACTCACCTGTTACCGCTTGACCGTTGGCTGTAAAAGTGTTGATAGTAGGCGGAGTTACATCTTCAGGATAGGTGGGACTGTAAGTACGAATGTTATCGGCAATAAGGTAACCTTTCATAAAGTAGTTGGGGTAGCCTTTTAGCACCATAATGCGAATACCGTTGCTCGGGTGAAATTCGTGATTGGCGGGTACATCTACATAAACATATTTCCAACCGGTCCAGTTGATGCTGCTTGGTACCATATCGATTTGGTTAATACCCGAAGAAGCACCTATTGGGCGGGTGCTACAACGGAACCACGCACCTTGTATGCCGGGTTGGTCGGGACAAACATAGCACCAGAAACCGATGCGCCGTGTACCCGAAGACGAACTTGAGTTGCCGGCAATCTGGTTGTTTTGTGTTATAAAACCGGAGGTGATGGTTTGGTCGGGCTGAGCGGTGGTGTAGTCCACTGTCAGCTTTAAGGCGTAACGTCCGAATTTTATGGGGTCGCCTAATTGAGCATCAGCTACTGTAACGGATTGCGTTTGTCCGCGATCGACACTTGTTGCTCTCCAGCCGGTTATTGAACCGCTTTCAATGCCGTGGTCCATTATTACTGAGTTCGGGTCCACGCCGGGTCCCGGAAGTTGTGCGTTGGCAGTTGTAAAGCCAAATACGCAAAAAACAAGCGCAAAAAATACGCTAATCATGTTTGTTTTTTTCATAAAATAAAAAATTTAAGATTATTAATAAAAATTAAAAAGTATTTAAAGAAAAATAATGCCTGCCATTTCCCAACAAGCTATACAATATAATGCAAAGTTATAAAATAAAAATCAATTAAACAAGAACTCGATAAAAATTTTTAAAGCGCTGAAAAACAGTCAATATGAATGTAAAGTTTGTAAAATTGAAAAATTTTTAAAAGGGAAAATGTGCATAAAATTGCAAATTTCTTATTTTTACTTATCTTTGCGATGCAAAGTTTTGTTTATGAAACGCTGTTTTTTCTTCTTTTTTCTGTTAGTTACAGTTGCGGTTTCCGCTTTTGCCAAAGAGTTTCCGTATCGCATTACAGCCGATTTTTATAGTGGTTACATTTTGCCTATTTCTAAAAACTTGGAATTGACAGCAAAAAAACCGATTTTCGGCGGTGAGGTAGCGGTAGAGTTTTTGCCCCGCGACAAATACGATTGGGAGCAGCGGTGGGGATTGCCTACTATCGGTGCGGGTTTTGTGGGATTGGATTTGGGGAACCCGTCAATTCTCGGGCAGGCGTTTGCCGTCTATCCGTATGTACTGGTGCCGATTGTGCGTACCAATGTTTTCAAACTTAATTATAAAGTGGGTGCGGGCGTTAGTTTTTTTACAAAAACTTGGAACGATTGTGACACGTTGAACGGCATCAATTCGGCTACAGCCAATTCTACTATCGGTTCGATTGCCAATGTCTATCTTTCGACGGGTACTAATATGCGCTTTGAGTTGGGAAGCGGCGTTTCGATGGGATTGGAATTTGGTTACAACCACATGAGCAACGGCAGTATCTTACAACCCAACGGAGGTCTTAATATTTTGTACGGTAAAGTCGGTTTCGGTTTTCAGCCGAAAGCATCGAAATATACGTTGCCCGCTAAAGTGCAACCGAAAGATTTGCCGTTCGATATGTTTCTCGACATTGTGGCATCGGGCGGTGTGCGCGAACTCTACTATCGCGACAATAAGCGTTACGGCATTGCATCGCTGCATGTGGCAACAGCTGGTCGTCTTGGCAATTTTTACGCTTTGGGCGTTGGCTTAGACCTTTTTTACGACGGTGTTTTTGTGCAACAAGGTCAACGCGGTAGTGAAATTTACAATCAACATACACACTATAAACGCTATTTTATTTCCAACGAAAATGCGGCAAATAAATGGCGGTGCGGTTTTTTCATTGCCAACTATTTTATTTTGGGACGCGTTACTGCCGAATTGGATTGGGGTTTTTACCTTTACGACGGCATACGCAATGCTAATCCAAATCCGCATCCGAAATATGGCTACGAACGTCCGATGTTCTATACCTACAAAATCAACGACGAAGACGGTTGGAACTATTTCCGATTGGCTTTTAAAGTGCGTGTTTGGGAAGGATTGACGGCTAATGTGGCATTAAAAACTCATTTGCAAAAAGCCGAATTTATTGAATTCGGTCTCGGTTATCAAATCCCTTTCTTATTTCCTAAAAACAAAAAAGTAGCCAATAAATAGGCTACTTTCGTTATTTCTGTTGTCCGAAAATCGATTGTTTTTTTTACACAATTCCCGAAAATCCCATAAACGCAATTGCCAGCAAACCTGCTACAATAAGCGCGATGGGCGACCCTTCCATTCCTTTCGGTAATTTTACCATACTCAGTTGTTCGCGTATGCCGGCAAACAAGACCAATGCCAATGCAAAACCCACAGCTGTTGCAAAGGCAAAAATAGTACCGGTCAGCAATCCTGCTTCGGCACCGAACGTTTTGTAATTGCCTTGTGCTACCAAAATGGCTACACCCAAAATACAACAGTTGGTGGTAATGAGCGGCAAAAATACGCCAAGTGCTTGATAGAGTGAAGGCGATATTTTTTTCAAAATAATTTCGACCATTTGTACCAATGCTGCGATGACCAAAATAAAAACAATGGTTTGTAAAAATTCAAGTTGGAATTTTACCAGCAACAAATTGATTAAATAGGTAACAATAGTGGATAGAATAAGCACAAAGATAACGGCTGCACCCATGCCGATTGCCGTGTCAATTTTTTTGGAAACGCCGATAAATGGACAAATTCCTAAAAATTGTGTGAACACAATATTGTTCACCAAAATTGCGGAAATGATAATTAAAAAGTATGCCATGATATTTGAATTTTACAGATTATTGTTTCGTATTCAATTTGTTGAAAATGGCAATGAGATAGCCCAACGCCAAAAACGCCCCCGGCGCAAGTACAAAAATGAGTATGCCGTAATTTTCGGGGAACAGCGTCAAACTGAACGCTTTGCCCGTTCCCAAAAGTTCGCGCACCAAGCCGAGCAATGTGAGCGCAAATGTAAATCCAAGACCCGAGCCTGCGCCGTCCAAGAATGAACTCCATACGTTGTTTTTTGCGGCAAAAGCTTCGGCACGACCTAACACAATGCAGTTAACTACAATCAGCGGAATGAAAAGTCCCAAACTCTCGTACAGTGCCGGCATGTAGGCTTCTATGCACATTTGTATTATGGTTACAAAAGTGGCAATAATCACAATGTAAACCGGAATATGAACTTTGTCGGGAATAAGGTTTTTTAACGCTGCTATTACCACGTTTGAACAAATAAGTACAAAGGTAGTAGCCAATCCCATACCCATGCCGTTAATTGCCGAAGTGGTAGTGCCCAAAGTGGGACACATTCCCAACAGCATAACAAATATTGGGTTTTCTTTTATTAAACCATTGAGGAAAATCTTCAAATTATTCATAATCGTTATTGTTTTAATCTATTTGTTTAAAAATTTTTGTTTATGGAATCGGGTAATGTCGTTTGAAGCGAATCCGTATCGCAGGGTAAAGCATCTGCTTGTGCCGATGCACCACTGTACGAATCAACGTAATCGGGATTGTTGGCGTAGGCTTGGTAGGCTGCCTGTACGGCTGCCAAAAATGCTCGCGAACTGATGGTAGAGGCGGTGATAGCGTCAATATCGCCACCATCTTTATCGACCGTGAAATTTACTTGCGACGGGTTGAGTCCGCATATATTTTGTCGATTTTTGTCAGTTTTGAACCAATCGACTATTTTTGTCCCAAGCCCGGGCGTTTCGTATTGTTCCAATACAGAGTAGTTGACTATTTTGCCTTCAGCATCAAAGCCCACTATCAATTTAATTTCGCCGCTGAATCCGACTGCAGACGACTCTACCGCAGCTCCGACAAATTCATCGTTGTTATATGCTTTCACTACAACAAGATCATTCACTATTTCCGGTTCGGAAAGGCAAGTGAATTCCGGCAGTACCACTTTCAAAGCCTCTTGCTTTTTATTTTCCTTTGCCAATCGAATGGGTTCTTCTGTAAGCATGTAGACTCCGGCTAAAGCTCCTGCGGCAAACAAAGCACTGATTGTCAGTACTAGTACCATGTTCAATAAATTCGATTCAAGTCTCTTCATATTTTTGTATAATTTTTTATTTCCTTTGTTTCTTCAAAAATGGGACATTTCATTTTTTTACTTTTTCTCCGAAACGTTTGGGTTTGATGTAAATGTTGAGCAAAGGCGTTACGGCGTTCATAATCAGTATGGCAAACGATACGCCTTCGGGATAAGCACCCCATACGCGGATGATGATAGTCAGTAAACCAATGCCGATGCCGTAAATAATTTGTCCCCAATTTGACATGGGCGAAGTAACGTAGTCGGTAGCCATAAAAAAGGCACCCAACAACAATCCGCCTGTCAGTAAGTGTGTCAGTGGCGAGGCATAAGCAGCCGAATCAACTAAGTACAAAATGCCGGAAAAAATGGCAACAGTAACAAGCATTGACACAGGAATGTGCCATGTAATGACTTTGCGACATAACAGGAAAATTCCTCCAATCAAAAGGGCAATAGCACCGATTTCGCCCATACTGCCACCCACGTTGCCAATTAGCAAATCAATATCGGAAGGCAGAGTGACAATTTTACTTTTGATTATTGCCAATGGCGTGGCAGCTGTTTCGGCGTCAATGTACGATGAAAATCCCCAATTGCCGAGCGGTCGAGGCCATGTGGTCATTTGGGTCGGAAAAGAGATAAGCAGGAAAACGCGTCCTACCAAAGCGGGGTTGAAAATGTTGTTACCAATGCCGCCGAAACTCATTTTGCCGATACCTATGGCTACTAATGCACCAACGATAACCATCCAAACGGGCAGGTTCGATGGCAAGTTGAAAGCTAACAGTAAACCTGTTAGTAAAGCAGAACCGTCGCTTATAGTAATTTTTATTTTGAGAATAAACCGTTGAATGAGGTACTCAAATATGACGCACGATACCATAGCGGTAAGGCTGACAATGAGCGCACCTAATCCGAAAAAATAAAGTGCTGTTACATAAGCCGGTAGTAACGCTAAAAGTACGGAGTACATATTTTTTGCCACAGAGTCGCTGTTGTGTACGTGTGGAGCCGGTGAAACAATTAATGGTTTCATAATTATTTATTTTCTTTGTTGTTAATTACGTTTTTAAAAATCACTTTTTCGCATTGCGTGCACGAATGATATTGCCGACGGTGGCTTTTCCTTGGCGCACATAGTCTAATAGCGGGCGATAGCTGGGGCACGAGAAGAGACAGCAACCGCATTCGATGCAGTCCATAATGCCGTTTTTCTCTAATTCTTCGTACATGCCGCGTTCCGACAAGCTCATCAATAAATAAGGTTCTAAACCCATAGGACAAGCCGAAATACATTTGGCACAACGGATACAATTTTGCGGTTCTTTGCGCACGGACTCTTCTTTGGTCATAAACAGCAATCCCGAAGTGCGTTTCGATGCCGGTACGTCTATAGTCATGTGAGCACGTCCCATCATGGGACCGCCACCGATAATTTTTCCTGTATTTTCGGGAATGCCGCCTGCCATTTCTACGACTGCTGTCAGCGGTGTTCCGAAACGTATGGCAAAATTGCCCGGATTTTTGACATTTTTGCCCGTTACCGTCATTACGCGTTCAATGAGCGGTTTGTTTTTTTGTATTGCTTCGTAAACAGCAAAGGTAGTGGCTACGTTTTGTACTACAGCACCTACCTCTATCGGAAGTGCGCCGCTAGGCACTTGTCGACCTATCAAAGCATCTATTAATTGTTTTTCGCCACCTTGCGGGTAACATGTTTTTAAGGATACAACTTCGATACCGAAATGGCGATTAGCCAATTTTTGAAAATAATCAATAGCGTCTTTTTTATTATTTTCGATGCCGACGATGGTTTTTTGTACGCCCAAGGCTTTCATCAAAATGGAAATGCCGATGAAAATTTCTTCGCCGTGTTCCATCATTAGCTGATGGTCGCAAGTAAGATAGGGTTCACATTCTACGGCGTTTATTATCAGTACTTCAGCTGTTTTCCCGGGAGGCGGTGTCAGCTTTATGTGTGTGGGGAAACAAGCACCTCCCAAACCCACAATACCTGCCTTTTTTATTTTTGTGATAATTTCTTCTTTCGACAGTTTGCAGATGCGATTAATTTCTTTCGAAGTGATAATGTCATCAGCCCATTCATCGCCTTCCACGTCAATGGTAATTGCCGGACTGCGTTTGCCCCATGCGTCCACAAAGGTATCAATTTTTGTTACTTTGCCGGATACGGAAGCATGTATGTTTGCCGATATAAATCCGGTTGCGGTTGCTATCAATTGCCCGACTTTTACCGTATCGCCGACTGCTACAATGGGCGTTGCAGGGGCTCCTAAATGTTGGTCGAGCGGAATAATTGCTTGTGTCGGTAATGCGACTTTTTGAATTTTACTTCCGGCGGAAAGTTTGTTTTCCTGTGGGTGGACACCGCCAATTTTAAATGTTTTCATATCTTTTCAGATTCGTTTAATCGTTACTTTCGGATAAATCTTCAATCTTTATGGTTTTTATTTCTTCCGTTTCGGGTACAGCTTCTTGTTTTTTCCGTGGCGGGAAATTCAACTCGTGTATTGAGCCGGTGGGGCAAACATCTACACATTTGCGGCATAAACGGCATTTTGTAAAGTCGATGTAAGCCAAATTATTTTCAATGGTAATGGCATCGAACTGACATTCTTTAACGCATTTGCCACAACCGATGCAGGCTACTGAACAGGCTTTGCGAGCAATGCCGTCTTTATCTTTATTCATGCAACTTACGAAGATGCGTCTGTTTTTTGGTCCTTTTTTTCGTAATTCGATGATTCCTTTCGGACAAGCTTTGACGCAAGTGCCGCAAGCTGTGCATTTGTCTTCGTCCACTTCGGGCAAACCTGTTTCCGGATTTATGTGTATGGCATCAAATAGGCAGGCAGTTACACAATCGCCAAAACCGAGACAACCAAACGAACAATCAGTTTCGCCGATATAAAGGCTGTTGGCGATGGCACAACTTTTTGCACCGTCGTAGGTGTTGGTGCGCTGACAGTTTTTGTGCGAACCGTTGCAACGTACTACCGCCACCATCGGGTCTGTTGCATTAGCTGTCAAACCAAGTATTTCGCCCACTTTAGTCATGGTAGATGTTCCTCCAACAGGGCAATTCAAATTGTCCAACGAATCAGCATTTACGCACGCTTCTGCAAAATTGCGACAACCGGCAAATCCGCAACCGCCACAGTTTGCACTCGGAAGAGCTTCTTCCACCAAGTCGATGCGCGGGTCTTCTTCCACATTAAATTTGCGTGCAACCAAAAACAACACGACAGATGCTAAACAACCCAAAACTCCCAATACAATGAGGGAAAGTACAATGATATTCATGTTTTTTATTTTATAAAATTTTAGTTCTCTATTTTTTGCACATAAAATTGAAATTGGCGTTTAAGCTTTTTTTTAAAAAGTGCTAAAATCAAATAATAGGGCACCAACGAAGCCAAAGCCAATGT
The DNA here is from genome assembly GCA_012837685.1 of Bacteroidales bacterium. Classification (GTDB taxonomy): domain Bacteria; phylum Bacteroidota; class Bacteroidia; order Bacteroidales; family Paludibacteraceae; genus DUQS01. The sequence goes on along the minus strand of DUQS01000048.1, from coordinate 2,197 downwards.
TCCCGACCAATTTTCGGGAAGACCAACGGCGTTTAGTGTCAATAATACTACTATAATTAAAGAAAATGGGAAAACGAATGCTAAAAGTACCGCCAGCAATCCCAATTTGCGTTCGCCAATTACTTTTACATATTCGCCTTCGTGAAATTTTTCATCGCCGACAATTTGCGTCTCTATGATTTTTTCAACCGAATCGGAGGCTGTGCAGGAGGCTTTGGCATGGCAAGCCGAACAGGCACTACTTTGTTCAACCAGCACATAGGCAGTATCGCCGGCAATTTTTTGTATTGTGCCGATATGTTCAATTTGGTTCTTCATATTACACGCCTGACGATTAATTTGCAAAATTATAAAAAAAAATGGACTTTGTCTCTTTTGTTCACAAATAACTCCTTTTATTTTATGTTTTGTACTAATTTTGATTTATTTAGTTTATTTTCAAACAGTTACGTATAAATTTAATTGTGAATAGTTTTCTCTGTGGCTTTTTTGTCCGAATCGATTAAAATCCCTAATTTTGTACTTTCGTATTTTTATAAACGTAATTTTTTCATCATGACATTCGATTTAGCGATAATCGGTGGCGGTCCTGCGGGATATACGGCAGCCGAAAAAGCCGCAAAAATGCGCAAAAATGTAATTTTATTTGAAAATTCGCATCTTGGCGGAGTTTGCCTCAATGAAGGTTGTATTCCTACCAAAACGTTACTCTATAGTTCCAAAGTGTATCAAAACTCTTTAAATGGCAAAAAATATGCCGTTTTATCGGACAATGTAACGTTTAATTATGAAAAAGTAGTGGCACGAAAAAACAAAGTGGTACGAAAACTTTCGGCAGGAATTCGTGCAAAAATGAGAGAAAACCAAATAACGGTTGTGGAAGGCGAAGCAACGCCCGAAATGAACGGTGATACAATTGTTGTGCGTTGCGGCGAGTCTGTTTTTTCCGCCGAACATTTATTGCTTTGCACGGGTTCTTCTACCGTGTTGCCGCCTATTAAAGGATTGTCGCCCGACATGGTATGGACGAGCCGTGAAGCATTGGAAACAAAAACGCTTCCTATAAGTGTTGTACTTATCGGTGGTGGTGTTATTGGTATGGAGTTCGCTGCATTATTTTCTGCTTTTGGTGTTGATGTGTGCGTGGTGGAAATGGCATCGGAAATTTTGCCCGGGTTTGATAGTGAAATTGCCGCTATGTTGCGTGCGGAATATGCCAAAAAAGGCGTTCGTTTCCATTTGGGAGCGAAAGTTACGGAAATAGCAGGTAAAACAGTTATTTTTAGTGATGAAAACGGACAAAATTCAGTCGATGCCGAACAAATTTTAGTTTGTGTCGGGCGAAAACCTAACTTTGAAATAGCGCAGCAGTTGGGTTTGGAATTTTTGGATAAAAAACTCAAGTTGAACGCACAAATGCAGACTTCCGTCAAAACTATTTATGCCGCAGGCGACATTACGGGCGTGTCTTTGTTGGCGCATACGGCTATCCGTGAAGCTGAAGTTGCCGTAAATGCAATGTTCGGCATTCCTGACGAGATGGACTATTCTGCTATTCCTTCGGTTGTTTACACCGACCCCGAAGTGGCTTCGGTAGGTAAAACGGAGGCTGATTTCATAAATGAAGGACGAATTTGTACGGTTTATAAAAAGCCAATGACCTATTCAGGTCGATTTGTGGCTGAAAATGAAGGTTTTGACGGTTTGTGCAAATTAATTGCCGATGAAAAAGGAGTTTTGGCAGGCGCACAATTGATAGGAAATCCCGCCTCAGAAATTATTTCAGTAGCGGCTATGGCTATACAGTCGCGAATGTCCGTTCAACAGTTTCAAAAAATAATTTTTCCGCATCCTTCGGTAAGCGAAATTTTTAAAGAAACGTCGGTATAACAAAAGATTACCGGTAAAAAAAAGGAGTTGTCTCAAAACAAGACAACTCCTGAAAAATTAATCTCACAAAAACTTTTTACCGCACCACAACCTTTTCGATGGCAGTACCGATGCGGACAATATAAATTCCTGCGGGAACGGTAACATATTCCTTAGTCCCTTGAAGTGGAAGTGTGCGTACCAACATTCCCGACACACTATATATGTGTGCCGTATGCCCCGAAGCACTACCGGGGATTTCTATCGAAATAACACCTTTCTCGCCCCAAACATTGATACCTTCGGCAGCAAGAGTAGAAAGACCGGT
>DUQS01000047.1 GCA_012837685.1 Bacteroidales bacterium | reverse complement strand
CCATATATGGTTTTCCTCTGTAAGCAAAACCGAAATATTGCAATGCGATGAAAAATGTGTCGTACGAAATGAGTTTACTGATGAACGTTTTTTCTTTAAAATAAGCACCATAGCCCAACACAAATTCTGTTTCGGGCGTAAAATTGCGCACCATTTTACTTATCCAGTGTTTAGTCAGCGGACGACAATCGGCATCGGTAAACAGCAATAAATTGTAGTGTGACGCCTTGACGCCCAATGTGATACCCAACTTTTTGCGACTGATAATTTTGGTGGCTTCAGGCAAATGAGTAACATAGAGATGCGGATATAAACGCTGGAAATTACTCAACACTTCCTCGCTATCATCAGTAGAACCATCGTTGATTATAATTACCTCATATTCAGGATAATCCTGTTCTAAAATCAACGGCAAAAATTCGTTAAGATTATCCGCTTCGTTTTTGGCACAAACGATAACGGAAACAGGCGGTTGTTCGTCAGAAAAAACAATTTGTCCTTTCTTTTCTCGTCGATTGCGCACCCATACTGCCGTATAGAAATAGATGTAGAAAAAAAGCTGTATTCCAAAAGCTACCACAAAAAGGCTTATCAACAGCCATTCATACCACTCCAAAGAAAAATTATTTATCATAACACTATAAATCGTCTGAAAAAACGGCATACGGCAACTGCCTCAAATTGTACCGAGATGCCATCACTTCGCCATAGGCGCCTGCCGAGCGAATGGCTAATTTATCTCCCCTATTGGTGCGATTGAGAAGCACATCTTTGCCAAAAACATCGCTCGACTCACAAATGGGACCTGCCACATCGTAAAGTTCTATTTCAGCCTCCGAAGAGATGTTTTCGATATGGTGATAAGCATCGTACAATGCCGGTCTTATCAATTCGGTCATGCCTGCATCGGTTATTACAAAACGCTTTGTTTCACCTTGTTTAACGTAAAGTACCTCGGTTATGAGCGAACCGCATTGAGCCACCACCGCACGTCCCAATTCAAAATGTACCTGTTGTTCGGGGCGCAGCTTGAGATAGAGACCAAAAACTTTGAAATAACCTTCAAAATCGGCTATTGGAATATGATTGGGATGGTGGTAATTAATGCCAAGTCCGCCACCCACATTGATATGTTCCACCGTAACACCTTTTTGTGCCAAACTCTCCTGAATTTCGTTGATAGAGATACACAAATGTTGGAACACCGTCATATCAGTAATTTGCGACCCGATATGGAAGTGCAATCCTATCAACTGCAAATTTTCCGACTGCTGAATAAATGCAATGGCTTCATCAATTTGCGACAGATTAAATCCGAACTTGTTTTCTTTCAGTCCGGTAGTAATATAACTATGCGTATGTGCATCAACATCGGGATTGACACGAATAGCGACAGGAGCTTTTTTGTTGTGTTTGGCTGCCAAAGTATTGATAACTTCTAATTCGGGTAATGATTCCACATTAAAGCAGAATATACCTTTTTCCAAAGCCAATTCTATCTCCCAATCGGCTTTTCCAACGCCGGCAAACACAATTTCGGAAGGTTTGAATCCTGCATTAATGGCTGCTTCTATTTCGCCACCACTCACACAATCGGCGCCCAAGCCTTTACTCGACAAAAACTTCAAAATACGATTATTGGCATTTGCTTTTACCGCATAATGTATATGATAAATAGGCTGTTGCGACCAACGTCTCAACTCTTCCACCGTTTTGCGAATTACATCGCAATCGTAGTAGTAAAATGGAGTTCGCAAGCCGTCAAACTTATCTATCGGAAATGTTCCTTTTATCATAGCGTATTAAAATAAGCTTTTGCTGAGAGCTACCAGAGCTTTCTGTTTGTCGTCGCTTTTTATTAAAAATGAAATATTATAATTGCTTCCGCCGTAGGAAATCATTCGAATTGAGATATCTTTGAGGGCAGAAACAACTTTATCCTGAAATCCGATATTTTCGTAATTCATATCGCCCACTACACAAATAATCGACATATCGCCATCGACAGTAACCGTGCCAAATTTTTTCAAATCGTTCACAATTTCGTCCAAATGTTTGGCATTATCAATAGTCACAGAAACGCCCACCTCCGAAGTCGTAATCATATCAATGGAAGTTTGGTACGATTCAAATATTTCAAACACTTTACGTAAAAAACCGTAAGCGAGCAACATACGTCCCGACTTAATTTTAATGGCAGTAATATTATCTTTTGCCGCCACTGCCTCTATTTTGTGTGGGCGACATTCGTTAAGTATAATTGTTCCGGGCGCATCGGGTATCATTGTGTCGAGCAAACGCACGGGAATATTGGCTAATTTTGCAGGTAAAATGCAAGTCGGATGCAATATTTTTGCGCCAAAATAAGCTAACTCAGCCGCCTCATCGAAGTGCAAACTCGGAATAGGTTTTGTGTTTTCTACAAAACGCGGGTCGTTATTGTGAATGCCGTCGATGTCCGTCCAAATTTGTATCTCCTCCATTTTTCCGGCTGCACCAAGCAATGAAGCAGTATAATCGCTGCCGCCACGCTGCAAATTGTCTATTTCGCCGTAGAAATTACGACAAATGTAGCCCTGAGTTATCCATAATTCGGCATCGGCGGTGTCAGTCAGCCATTTTTCAAGTTCATTTTGTATAAAAAATGTGTCCGGTTCGCCATTCTTGTCGGTTTTTAATATCTCAAGAGCGGGTATTAGCACCGATTTCACGCCTTGTTCCTGCAAATAGTAGTTAAACATCGCTGTGGACATCAGTTCGCCTTGTGCCAAAATGATTTTTTCTTCAAAAACAGTAAATATTTCGTTGGCAAAAGTGCGTATATAATCGAAATGTTTCTTTACAGTTTCCCGCCCTAATTGTTTAAATTCTTCCTTGGTATAAAGTTCATCAATGACTTTATAATAATTGGCTTCCATTTTATTGACAATTTCCAATGCTCCAATGGCATTTTTCTTGTATAGATAATCGGAAATTTCGACCAATTGATTAGTTGTACCCGACATGGCAGACAAAACAACCAAGTTTTTCTCTCCATTGCACACCAAACGGGCAACTTCTTTCATACGTTGTGCGGAACCCACCGAAGTGCCGCCAAATTTCATAACTTTCATTCTTCCAACAATTTAGTTTTATTAAAACGGGATTATGCAGAACTACAAGCATTCAAATTCACTATGAACATTCCGAACGCTTACAAACGACAAAAGTACAAAAAAATTAACAGATATACTAAAGAAAAATGCTACTGTGAAAAATATTTTCAACAAAAGTTGGCAAATTCAACAAAAAGCACTACCTTTGCACAGCAATCCTATCAAGGATGCGGATTTTCCCATCACATTTTTTTCACATCTATAGTAGTTTTTTATATTCCAAAATACTAAAACTCTCCGCATTCTTCATGGAGAATAATTACAAACCCTATTATCATTATCTATTACATTCTTAAATGTTCACCATTCAACAATTAAAAGCGAAATCATTACCCGAACTGATTGAAATCGCAAACGGTCTTGGTGTGGTCAAACCAAACGCTCTATCGCAAGAAGCATTGATTTACGAAATTTTAGACCAACAAGCTATTGTGCCTGTTACACCACAGAAAAAACAAAAACGGACACGTATTCCGCGTACGCCGGTAGCAAGTTCTTCATCATCGCAACCTACTCCACAGAAAGACGAAACTCCGACTGAAAAAGAAAAGCCGAAAAAGACTGAAGAGCAATCTGAAGCACCAAAAGCACCTAAAAGGCAGAGAAAAAAAACATCGACAGACAAACAAGCTGCAACACCTGAACAACAATCGAAAACTGAACCCGCAAAAAAAGCGGACACAGCTATACAGACTACAGAAACCGAAAAAGTTTCTGAAACCGTGACAGCCGATTTGCCGCCAAGCAATGAAGCAGAAGCTCCCAAAAACACCAATTCCGCTCAACAAAACAACAAACAACAGCAACAAAGGCAAAACGGAAACGGTAAAAACAGCGCTTTGAGTCCAAACGAAAAGCCTTACGATTTCGATAATATTCTTATCGGTATGGGAACGCTCGAAATGATGCAAGACGGCTACGGATTTTTGCGTTCATGCGACTACGATTACCTCTCCTCACCCGACGATATCTATGTTTCACAATCGCAAATAAAACTATTCGGACTCAAAACGGGCGACACGGTTGAAGGTTATATTCGTCCGCCGAAAGATGGCGAAAAATATTTCCCGCTCGTGCGAATTACAAAAATAAACGGTTACACCCCCGATTTGGTGCGCGACCGCATTCCTTTCGAGCATTTGACACCGCTCTTCCCCGATGAAAAATTCACACTTTGTACGGGCAAAAATGACCCGTTATCGGTACGCGTACTTGATTTATTTGCACCTATAGGCAAAGGACAACGCGGCTTGATTGTTGCACAGCCGAAAACAGGTAAAACCGTATTACTCAAAGAGATTGCCAACGCTATATTAGCCAATCATCCCGAAGTGTACATGATTATACTGCTCATTGACGAACGCCCCGAAGAAGTTACTGATATGGCACGCAGCGTAAAAGCTGAAGTCATTTCGTCCACTTTCGACGAATCGGCTGAGCACCACGTAAAAGTGGCGACCATGGTACACGAAAAAGCTAAACGCTTGGTGGAATGTGGACACGACGTGATAATTCTGTTAGATTCCATTACCCGATTGGCACGTGCCTACAACACATTCCAACCGGCATCGGGAAAGGTGCTTACCGGCGGTGTGGACGCTAATGCGTTGCACAAGCCCAAACGCTTTTTTGGAGCAGCACGTAACATCGAAAACGGCGGTTCGCTTACCATCATTGCCACAGCTCTCACCGACACAGGTTCTAAAATGGACGATGTAATTTTCGAAGAATTTAAAGGAACGGGCAACATGGAGCTGCAACTTGACCGTAAGTTGGCAAACAAACGTGTTTTCCCTTCCGTAGATTTGACTGCTTCAAGCACTCGCCGCGACGATTTGTTGTTACCCAAAGAAGTGTTGAACAGAATGTGGATTTTACGAGGTTACATTGCAGACATGACTTCGGTAGAAGCTATGGAGTTCTTGAAAGAACGCATGGAACGCACCGAAAACAACGAAGAGTTTTTAGCCTCAATGAATGACTAAGAGAAATAAAAATGATATTTAAACAAAAAACGGAGGACAATTTTGTCCTCCGTTTTTTTATGAAGAATAGAGCGTTTATTTTAACTCTTTCAAAGCAGCTTGTGCAGCAGCCAAACGTGCAATAGGCACACGGAATGGCGAGCAGCTGACATAGTTCAAACCAACGCGGTGGCAGAATTCAACCGACGACGGTTCGCCGCCATGTTCACCGCAAATACCGCATTTCAGGTCAGGACGTATAGCACGACCTCTTTCAGTAGCCATTTGCACCAATTGTCCTACACCGTTTTGGTCGAGTACTTGGAACGGGTCATTTTTCAAAATCTTCATATCCAAATAAGCCGGCAAGAACGAAGCAATATCATCGCGCGAATAACCGAATGTCATTTGAGTCAAGTCGTTAGTACCAAACGAGAAGAATTCTGCTTTTGTAGCAATACGATTAGCTGTTAATGCAGCGCGCGGAATTTCAATCATCGTACCAACTTTGAAATCGATGCTGTCACCCTTTTCTTCGAAAAGTTTAGCAGCAGTTTCGCGGATTACTTTTTCCTGAGCAGCAAATTCGTACAAAATACCGGTGAGCGGTACCATAATTTCGGGATATGTTTTTACACCTTCCTTTTTCAATTCCAATGCGGCACCAAGAATAGCGCGTGTTTGCATTTCGGTAATTTCGGGATAAGTGTTACCCAAACGGCAACCACGGTGACCAAGCATCGGGTTAGCTTCGTGTAAGGCTTCTACGCGTTGACGTACGGTTTCAAATTTCACACCCATAATTTCAGCCAATTCGCGTTGTTCTTTCTCTTCGTGGGGAACAAACTCGTGCAAAGGCGGGTCAAGCAAACGAACCGTAACGGGACAACCTTCCATTGCTTTGAAAATACCTTTAAAGTCAGCTTGTTGGTAAGGTAAAATTTTAGCTAATGCTTTACGACGACCTTCTGTGTTTTCTGCCAAAATCATTTCACGCATAGCACGTATTTTTTCGCCTTCGAAGAACATGTGTTCCGTACGGCAAAGACCAATACCCACAGCACCAAAATTACGAGCTGTTAGTGCATCGTGTGGCGTATCGGCATTTGTACGAACTACCAAACGTGTGTATTTGTCAGCCAAAGCCATTAAATCTTGAAAATCTTGGTCGAGTTCAGCTTCTTTAGTTGCAACTTTACCTAAATAGATATCACCGGTAGAACCGTTTAGCGAAATAAAATCACCTTCTTTAAGCACTAAATCGTCAACCGATAAGGTTTTATTGGCATAGTCGATAACTAATGCACCTGCACCTGATACGCAGCATTTACCCATACCGCGAGCAACTACGGCAGCGTGAGAAGTCATACCGCCACGAGCTGTTAAAATACCATCAGCGGCAGCCATACCGGCTAAGTCTTCCGGTGAAGTTTCAATACGTGCCATGATAACACGTTCGCCTTTAGCATTCCATACGGAAGCATCGTCAGCATTAAATACCAATTTACCTGAAGCAGCACCTGGAGAAGCCGCTAAACCTTTTGCAATAACGCGTGCTTCTTTTAAAGCTTTTTTATCAAAAACAGGGTGAAGCAATTCATCCAATTTATTAGGATCGATGCGTAATATAGCTTCCTTTTCGGAAATCATACCTTGACGTAACATATCCATAGCAATTTTCACCATAGCGGCACCAGTACGTTTTCCACTACGAGTTTGCAAGAACCACAATTTACCTTCTTGTACGGTAAATTCCATATCTTGCATATCTCTGTAATGGTTTTCCAATTTTGTTTGAAGAGCATCCAGTTCTTTGTAGATTTCCGGCATAGCTTCTTCCATTGAAGGATAGTTAGATACACGGTCTGCTTCTGAAACTCCGGCTAATTCAGCCCAGCGTTGTGAACCGATTTTGGTAATTTGTTGAGGTGTGCGAATACCGGCAACCACGTCTTCACCTTGAGCATTTATTAAGTATTCACCAATAAATTGGTCTTCGCCTGTAGCGGCATCGCGTGAGAAACAAACACCTGTAGCTGAAGTGTCGCCCATATTACCAAACACCATAGCTTGAACGTTAACAGCTGTTCCCCATTCAGCAGGAATTCCTTCCATTTTGCGATATAGGATAGCACGCTCGTTCATCCAAGAGTCAAACACAGAGCAGATAGCACCCCAAAGTTGTTCGTAAGCAGAATCGGGGAAGTCGCCTCCTGTCTGTTTTTTTACAGCAGCTTTAAAACGAGCCACCATATCTTTCAGGTCGTCAACAGTCAAATCCGTATCTAATTCAACGCCTCTTTCTTCTTTAATTTGGTCGATAATCAATTCAAACGGGTCGTGGTCGTTTTTGTTGGTAGGTTTCATGCCAAGAACAACATCGCCATACATTTGTATAAAACGACGATAAGAGTCCCATACAAAACGAGGATTACCTGTTTTGCGAGACATACCTTCTACTACTTCATCGTTCAATCCAAGGTTTAGAATAGTATCCATCATACCGGGCATGGAAGCACGAGCTCCCGAACGCACGGAAACCAACAGCGGATTTTCAACATCACCAAATTTAGAATTCATCAATTTTTCCAGCGAAGCAATTGCTTTTTCCACTTCGGGCTTCAACAGTTCTACAACTTTATCTTTACCAAGTTCGTAGTATTCAGTACAAACTTCAGTTGTAATAGTGAACCCGGGAGGAACCGGAACTCCAATCAAATTCATTTCAGCAAGGTTCGCACCTTTACCACCGAGAAGGTTTTTCATCTCTGCTTTACCTTCAGCTTTTCCGTTACCGAAGGTATAAACTCTTTTCTTGTTGTCCATAAATAAAATTATTTATTAAATTAATAATGATTCTGTTTTTATAGGTTGCAAATTTACAATTTTATTTTCAATTTATCAATAGCAAAACGACACGAAATGGATGATTTTAGTAAACCATTCAGAAACACGACCTTTTGCTTTCATTTGTCAATAAAAAGAAAACAGAAAAACATAAAACAAAAAATGGAAACATCCTATTTTCTATATCAAATCCTGCCCATTGACATTGAGTTTGAAATGCAATCCCAACACATCGGCAGACTTGCGGCACAACAACATACGGTTTAGAAAAATTTCGAAATAATCTATTACCGAGCAAATATCGGTATTAATGGTTAAACGCAATGTAACGGTTTTTGCGACCATATCCAGCACCACTTTCGACGACTCAACGGCATAGTTTACACGGTCGTGGATATCGAACGCAATAGTGTCGCTATTGCGCACACGACTACGCCGTACATCAATTTTGTCCGCCAAAATCACCGCTGCCGCAATGGCGTTTACAGGAAAAGCCGTATCATCGTCGTGATAGCCGATAGCAGTAATAATTGCCGCCACATCAGCCGACGGCATTCCCATTTTGTCTAAAATACGAAACGCCATAACGGCTCCCGTTTGTGCATGATTAACACGGTTAATCACATTACCGATGTCGTGCATATAGGCAGCGATTTTCACCAATTCCACATCATTTTCGCTGTAGTTTAACGCCGTTAAAATTTCGCCCGCTACTTTAGCGCAATTAGTTACGTGTGCAAAACTGTGTTCTGTGTAACCCAAAGCCAACAACGATGCGTCAGCTTGCTGAATGTAAGTTCTAATTTCCTGTGAATTAACAATATCTTTATACGTTATTTTTGCCATCTCTGTTTAAAATTTTAATTAAATCTCCAAGTAATTGATTTACTGTACGTTCTATTACTTTCGGGCGGTCGTTGCCCAATTGGTATTTTTGAGCAGTAACACCGCTGGGGCTTGCCACGCCTATCCATACCGTGCCTACGGGTTTTTCGTCAGAGCCACCTGTAGGACCGGCTATACCTGTGGTAGCAACCGCATAATCAACGCCAAACCGCTCTCGGCAGCCTTTTGCCATCGCTTCGACTGTCTGTTGGCTGACTGCACCAAACTGCGCCAATATTTCCTTACTAACGCCTAACATACTCTCTTTTATTTCATTACTGTAAGCCACCAAGCCGCCTTTGAAATAAGCCGAAGAACCTGCCACAGAAACGATTTTTGCAGCCAATGCACCACCCGAACAACTTTCGGCAACAGCTAAAGTTAAGCGGTTTTTCGTAAACAGCTTATTTACAATAAGTTCAAGTGTATCATTCGACTCGCCAACAAAATATGGTTGTATCAAATCGGACAATTTTTCCAATTCGTCAGCCATCTTTTTGTGAAGGTTCATCTTTTCCGTACCACGCGCTGTAAGGCGCAAGCGCACCAAACCTGCTTGCGGTAAATAAGCCAATTTAAAACCGTCGGGCAAATGATTTTCCCAATCGGCTATGAGGTCAGCCAAAAACGACTCACCAATGCCTTGTGTCAAAATAGTGTGATGTAAAATTACCACATCGGCATGGCGCGCCTCCAACTGCGGCAACACATATTTTGTCATCAAAAACATCATTTCCGATGGTACGCCCGGAAGCGAAACAATAATTTTTCCCGATTTTTCGAACCACATTCCGGGAGCGGTTCCCACTTCGTTAAACAACACGGTACAACAATCGGGAACATCCGCTTGATGATGATTTAGTTCACTGAAAGGCAAACCACGCATTTCAAAATAATGTTTCACGTGTTTGAGAGTCGGTTGATGTACCACCATTTTTGCATCAAAAAAACGGCAAAGTACCTGTTTCGTCATATCGTCTTTGGTAGGACCAAGACCGCCTGTAAGTATCACCACATCAGCAAAATGCAGTTCATTTTCCAACGCATCGATTATTTCGCGCGGATTGTCGGCTACAGTTACAATGCGTTCCACTTCCACATTCACGTCATTCAGTTTTTCAGCCATCCACGATGCGTTAGTGTTCACCACCTGCCCTATCAACAGTTCATCGCCGATATTAATTAATGTAGCTTTCATAGTTTTAAATTCGAGAAACGCTCTTCACACCTTTTATCGTTAAAATTGTTTTTTTCAATTGTTCCAATTGCCCCAAATCGTCCACCAAAACAATAATATTACCTTCAAACAAGCCGGCATCGTTCGAATTGACCGAGATAGAACGCATTTTTACCTTGTCCGATTTACTGATAATTGACGTAATGTTGGAAACAATACCGATATCGTCATGTCCAACTACGCGTAAACGGATAGGATATTGTGAATTGTTTTTCCCCGCCCAACGCGCATTCAGCATCCGATAGCCGAAACGCGCCATCATTTGCGGAGCATTCGGGCAATTGCAACGGTGAATTTTTATGCCGCCTTTGGCGGACACGAAGCCGAAAATATCGTCACCGTAGATAGGATTGCAACATTTTGCCAAAGTGTACTGAATATCTTTCAAACCTTGGTCTATTACCAGCACATCTTCGTTTGAAGTGATTTTCTGTAAATCCGTTTCGGTGGTATATTGGTCGGCTGAACGCAACGACACTTCTGAAATCTCTTTTTTATCTTCTTGCAATGCTTCACGCACCGCCGCCATGCTCACTTTTTCGCTGTTTACGGCTTGATAAAAGTCGGAAATGGTTTTGTAGCCAAACTTACGTGCCAACTGCGTTATTAACGAATCATCTACTTCTATTTTCCAATTCTTCAAACGCCTCATAAGCAACTCTTTGCCCATTTCCGCATCTTTAAATTGGATTTCCTTGAGTGCCAGCCTTATTTTCGATTTTGCTTTCGACGAATTTACCCACTGCAACCAATCGGGTTTAGGTGTTTGATTTGGTGCCGTAAAAACAGTGATTTGGTCACCATTTTGCAACTTGTAACGAATTGGAACTCGTTTGCCGTTTACCAACGCACCTACACAATGCGAACCGATATTGGAATGGATAGAAAAAGCAAAATCGAGTACCGTAGAGCCTTTTCTAAACTTTTTCACATCGCCCTTCGGCGTGAACACAAACACTTCTTCATCGTACACATTGACCCTGAATTCGTCCAAAATGTCCACCGCCTCCAAATCGGGATTGGCAAGCAGTTCGCGTATATGCGCCAGCCAATTATCGGCAGCCCCTTCCGATGTGCCGCCTTTATATTTCCAATGCGCCGCCATGCCTTTTTCGGCAATTTCGTCCATCCGTCGCGTGCGTATTTGCACTTCCACCCACTTCGCTTCGGGGTCAAGCACTGTGATGTGCAACGATTCGTAGCCGTTTGATTTCGGCATTGAGAGCCAGTCGCGCAAGCGGCTCGGATTGGGCGCATACATATCCGTAACTACCGAATAAATTTGCCAACAAGCAGATTTTTCTTTTTCCAACGGTACATCTAAAATAATGCGGATGGCAAATAAATCGTAGATTTTCTCAAACGGCACCTGTTTCTTGCGAATTTTGTTCCAGATGGAAAAAATGGATTTTGTGCGACCTTTTATCTCAAAATCTATATCTGTAGTTTTTTTCAGTTCTTTTTCGAGGGGTGCAATAAAATCGGCAATGTACTTGTCGCGCACAGCCTTAGTAGCGTTCAATTTTTGAGCAATGTCTTTGTAGATTTCATTGGAAGTGAACTTGAGAGACAAATCTTCCAACTCCGTTTTTATTTGGTACAAGCCCAAGCGATGTGCCATCGGCGCATAGAGATAAGACGTTTCGCGGGCGATAGTTTGCTGCTCCTCTTTTGAAAAAGTTGGCAAAATGTACATCGTATCCAAGCGGTCAACCAGCACTATCATAATTACTCGGATATCTTCGGCAAAGGACATCAGCAACTTACGGAAATTTTCGTCATCGAAAGCTACTTTTTTCTCGTAAAGTTGGTGTACCTTTATCAAACCCGAAATAACCACGGCAGACGATTTTCCGAACCGTTTTTCAACTTCCTCAATTGACACGGAACCGTATTGTACCGCTTCGTAGAGCAAAACACTCAACACTTCTATACGACCAAGTCCTAAGTGCTCAACAATCATAATGGCTACGCGCAACAGCTTTTCAATTTGAGCCTGCGAAAAGTCTTTTTCACGGAAAGTAATCAACAAAAGGTGTTTTATCTCTTTCCGCTCCGACAGCGGAAAAAGATGCCCTGCATTAATCAATAATTCACGGTAAAGTTGCTTGATGTTTTTTCCAACAATTCCTTTTTTCACCTGCAATACTCCTTAATTGTCAATCGCAATAACCGGTGAGAATTACTTCTGCCAGCGTAACACTATTTTCCGAAAGTGTAAGTACAGCTTCGTGATTACCGACTGTTTTAGGTTGGAAAATCACCGACACTTGCGCACCCAAACCTTCTTCGGCAGCCTCTTTGGTTATCACATCTACCGACGATGAAAAACTTTCGGCTTGTGCGCCTGAAATGGTAATATCTACATTTGAAGTCAATCCTACAGCACTTATTTCGAGCGTTTTACGTTTTTGAACATTTAATACTCCACTTCCAAAATCAAGGGTTTGATTTTGGAGCTGACGTGTTGCGGACAATTCGCCCACAACTACCGTTCCGACCATCGCCACCGATAAATCTGTCGCCCCTGTCGAAGTTATTTTCAAACTATCGGTATGCTGCTCACCTTCCAAAGTCGGTTTGTAACGAATTTCAACCGAAGTCGGCTCCAAAGTTCCCGAAACAGGAACAAAAACAACACTATCAGTCCATTCTGAGCCGTCTGTCTTTTTTATTTCAAATTGATTGCCGCCCACAGTTACAACCACATTATCAGTCAAATACGCTCCGCTGACCGTTACTGATTGCACTGCCGATGGTTGATTTAATTTAGCGGCGAACGTATCCAAATTTGCAGTACAGTGCAAAGTCGCCGAAAATCCACCCATAAATTTAAACGTAATCGTGTCGTTTTTTAGTGCAATGTCCGTAATCGGCTTATCTATTCTATCGCCATACCAACTGAACATACTTGGATTAGTATCATCGGTGAAAGTCGTTACATTACCTTGCCCCGGAAATGGCGTATAGACGGAATTTTTTGTCAAATTTTCTGTCGGATAAGCTTTTACAATTTCCGCACATTGATGCGCAGAGTCGGCGTTTATCCGATTGATTCTCCATTTAGTTATAGCATACAAACTTTTATCGATATGATAAATCAACAAACCCGGTTCTGCCAGATAAGCATCCCAGCCACTCAGCTTGCGATTTTCAAGTAAATAGTATTCGTCTTCCATCAATGTATTGATGCGATAAGATTGCACTACATCTCCATTACTTTGTCCGTCCAAAGGCGATAGCGTTACCGTAGTGGAGGTATCGAGGATTACCGGATATTCCCAACCTATTTCGGCACGTTCAAGAGAACTTAATTGCGGCGGAGTACGTGAATTGTTATTGTAGTTTCCTTGAGCCATCACACTCCAAATGGAAGGGTGCCATGCCAAACCGTTTTCGGCATAATTGGTATCATACAAATCCGGCAGTCCGATGACGTGCCCAAATTCGTGAACAAACGTGCCGATGCCGTCCATCGTTCCCGACCAATTCAGTTCAGCATTGCAACCGTAAGTGTAAACATATTTATTATTTCCTACAAAAAGCGGTGTACGTAATCTCCAAGCATGCGGCCAAATGGTGTGAGGAGCGCCTCCTGCAGCTTCGCCTTTTCCTGCATAAATCACATACACATTGTCCACATAACCGTCATTATCAGTATCAAAAGGCGTAAAATCAACACCGTCGGCTACTGCTACCAGACAAAGTTCTGTTATAAATTCGCGAGGACGAATATCCGCACCCGATTCCGTGTTGGCTCCATAATAAGCAACATTTTGACTAGCCGTATAAGGACCGACTACTACAAATTCCAAATCCAATTTACCGCGTGAGCTATGGTAAAAATAGTCGTGTACCGAACCGATATGACCATCGCCGTTGTAACCGACTTGATTTTGACGGTTGTTATAGACTTGTTGTACTGTTTCCGGCGACATAAATTCGCAATCGGTAAACTGTCCCAAAATTACCAACGCCTTTCTCCGCCCATGGTTTACAAAACTTTTTTGCGTTCCCGTTTTTGGTGCAACTTGAAAAGCCGGTTTAGTAACAATTTTACGCTCAATATTTTCTTTGGACGGTCTCAGGTTTTTGTCGATATTTTTTAAAAATGCAGTTACTTCTTGAGAGCGTTTTTTGGCATCGCAAGCTTTTACGGCACTCAACTTCAGCGATTTTTGTTCTGCTTTTTCCACAAAATAATAAAAGCCGTCCGTACCGCCGTCAATTAAATAGCCATCGTCCGTTGTGGTGTAGTGATAAGCCTCATCGCCATGCTGACAAATAGTCAAATTCGAGCCGTCGGGCAAGGTTACTACCATTGGTTTGGGATATGCAGGAGCACCATAAACACCACCTGCAAACACGATAAACAAAAGTAAAATCAAATAGTTTTTCATAAAATTCGGTTTTACAGTAATGATAATCTGTTTTTAATTTTCAACTTCATTTTCATTGATGTTGAATTTCAGTTTCCTGTTTTGCGCCTGCTTTTTCAAAAAACGTTGCTCAACAGCCGTTCTGTCTTCTTTATTTTTTGCTTTGTATTTACTCGGTTTTACTTGTCCCGAACAGGTTTCGCGAGCATAGCAATAAAATCCTTGTTTGTTGGTCAGCAGCAAATAGCCGTCGGCAGTCATACGCCAACTGCGACGTTCATCACCGCGAAGCCAGATGCGCAATTTGTAGCCGTCAGGCTGCACCACTTCCAGCAATTCGGGAAAAGCCGGCACACGATTTGGCTGTACCTCTTGAGCAAACAGACAAGGCTTTCCTATGATTAAAAAACAGACGAGTACCCAAGTTTTCCAAAAAAGTTGTTTTGTGTTCATTCAATCAAATTTTCCGGTAATTCTTTAGCGGTTTTTGCTCCCAATTTTTTAATTTTATTGGCTGTTGAGAACAGATTTCCACTACCTTCTTTCATTTTTTTCATCGCATCGTCGTACGAACTGCCCGCTCTGTCAATATTTTCTTTCACTTTTGTAAAATCAGCCATTATGCCGACAAGTTTATCGTACAAAGCGCCACTCAATCGGGCAATTTCTTGTGCATTGCGTGTTTGGTTTTCCTGTTTCCAAATACTCGCTATGGTGCGCAGCGTAACTAACAGAGTAGTAGGACTTACAATAACAATTTTTCTGTCCCACGCATACGAAAACAAATTTTGTTCAGCCTGCACTGCTGCGGCAAAAGAGGCTTCGATTGGCAAAAAGAGCAACACAAAATCAGGCGTATTCAGCCCCATTGCCAACTGGTAATTCTTTTCGCTCAACTGTTTCACATGGCTTTTTATCGATTCGATATGCGCTTTCAAAAATTGTTGGTATTCCTCATCGTTTTTGGCGTTCGACAAACGTTCATAAGCCACCAATGAAACTTTTGAGTCGATTATAACATGTTTATTGTCAGGCAGGTAAACAATCACGTCAGGTCGAAGTGTTTCGTCTTCGCTGCCTTCTACCACCACTTCGCGCTCGTATTCTATGCCCTTTTTCAGTCCCGAAGTTTCCAGCAAACGTTCCAAAATTACTTCGCCCCAATTACCTTGTTTTTTCACATCGCCTTTCAAAGCTTTTGCCAAATTATTAGCCTCTTCGCTTACACGCGTATTCAGTTCCGTCAGTTTTTTCACCTCTTCCTTCAAACTGATTTTGTCACGCAATTCTTTGTCGTAAGCCTCTTTCACCTGCTTTTCGAACGATGTTATTTTGTCTTTTAGCGGATTGAGCACTTCGCCCAACTGTTTTTCGTTGAAAACAGAAAATTCGGCGGCGCGTTCTTTCATTATTCGATTAGCAATGTTTTCAAATTCTGTGGTAAGGCGTTTTTGCAGATTTTCTATCTCTTTTCTGTCGTTCTCTATCGCTTCAACCAAATTCTGATTGCGCTCTGTAAGTGCTGCATTTTCAGCCACTAAACGCGTCTGTTCGTTACGCAAGTTTTCCACTTCAGCTATTGAGCGTTCCTGTTCGGCGTTTTTTTCATCCAAACGGCTTTGCGCCACTGTAAGCGCATTTTTCGCCTCATTTAACTCGGCAGCGCGAGCTTCGGCTTTGTGTCGCTCTACAAAATAAGCCACGACACCGCCCAAAAGCGCCGCAACCACCAATCCTAACACACATATCCACACATTTACCATAATCAATCAATCAAATAAAGTCGGACGGTCTTCGTCCAAACGTTTCAACGCAGTGCGCACAATGGCTTCGCGCATAAATCGGGACGAATTTTTTACCTTATATTTACTTATATATCTCTCTATCAATTTTTTTTCTTCATCATTCAGCAACAATGTAACCCTATGCCTCCGCTTTAGCGGTTTGTCGTTTTCCATACAATTTTTAGACTAAAAAAGAATTGAAAAAATTAATCTACAAATGTATAAAAAAAGATTTAATAATTATGTACCTTTGCCAAAATTGTGAACAAACGATATGGCAAAACACAACGATTTAGGCAAAGCTGGCGAAAAGGCGGCAAGACAATTTTTGCGCCGAAAAGGCTATACCATACGCGATTATAATTGGATTTCGGGTAAAAAAGAGCTGGATATTGTGGCAGAAACCGACCAATATTTGGTAATTGTGGAAGTAAAATCGCGCTCTACGGAACATTTTGAGCACCCGAAAGATGCCATTACCAACACAAAAATAAGGCACATTGTGGAAGCTGCGCACGATTACATATTAAAATACGACATTGAAAAAGATGTACGGTTCGACGTCATTAGCGCACTGCCCAAGAACGGAACATTTGAAATAGAGCATATTGAAGATGCTTTTTTAGCACCTGTCAATTAACAAAACAGGGAAAAATTGTCCACCGATAATTTTTTTTCAAAAATTGTTGGATATTTCAATAAAAAACACTACTTTTGCCGAGCAATTTTGAGCCGTCGCACCTAAGTCGGCTTTATTATTCTTCCTTAGCTCAGTTGGTTAGAGCATCTGACTGTTAATCAGAGGGTCCTTGGTTCAAGTCCAAGAGGGAGAGCAAAAAACAGCCGCAACTTATGTATTGAGAAGCGGCTTCTTTTTTTCTTTTTATCGCCAACGGTATGAAAAAAATATTAGGCATAGGCAACGCTCTCGTCGATATTTTAATGATTCTCCGATCCGATAGAGCATTGGACAAACTCCAACTTCCCAAAGGAAGTATGCAGTTAATAGATGAAACTACTCTGGAAAAAATTCAAGACGAAACCCTACTTCTCAACAAACACATTGCTACTGGCGGTTCGGCAGCCAACACCATTATCAGTTTGGCACGTTTGGGCGTAAACGTCGGCTTCATAGGCAAAATAGGCAACGATTCCGTGGGCGAGTTTTTCAATGGCGATTTATTTGAAAATGGTGTACTCACCTTTCTCTCCTACTCGATGTTACCTTCGGGACGCTGCCACGTGCTCATTTCGCCGGACTCGGAACGCACTATGTGTACTTATCTCGGAGCGGCTGCCAATTTGCAAGCTAACGACCTTAAAATTAACATGTTTAAAGGTTTTGATATTTTACACATCGAAGGCTACCTTGTCAATGACCAAAACCTACTGCTTGCCGCAGCAAGATTAGCAAAACGGGCGAAAATGAAAATATCTATCGACCTTGCCAGCTATAATGTGGTAGAAGACAATCTGTCGTTTCTCACCGATTTTGTAAAACAATACGTTGATATTGTTTTTGCCAACGAAAAAGAAGCGTTCGTCTTCACCAAACAACGCAACGAAAAAGCCGCTGAAAAAATTGGCAATTTTTGCGAAATTGCCATAGTAAAAGTAGGACGGCGCGGGTCGTACATCTATTCAAAAGGGCATTGCACACACATTCCGTCTGTGAAAGTAAACAGCATCGACACTACCGGCGCAGGCGACCTTTACGCTGCCGGATTTCTCTATGGCCTCTCGCACGAACTACCGCTTGACCAATGCGGTAAAATAGGCACCATCTGCGCCGGACACGTTATTCGCTGCGTGGGTGCAAAAATGGACGACCGTACGTGGAAAATTATCAACGAAACCGTCAATACTTTTTAGAATTAAGCTTCTACGACGCACACAAATTTACTCCTGCACTTTGCACTTCTTGCAATTCTGTTTTTTTGCATTTTCGGGCAAAAATGTAACCAATATTTTGTAACAATTGTGTAAATAATTTGTACCTTTGTCCAAAGTTCTTTATTCTACTTAATTTTTAAACATTAATTACCATGAACAAACGATTAAACAGAGAGTTGCAAATAGCAAATCTATTAGCAGAAAGGCAAAAACTTATTGAATTAATGCAAAAGCTGAAACAGAAAACCTACGAACTGGCACAGCAAGAGGCAGAGGCAAAAGCTGAAACCGAAAACAACGCCAAAATTGATTAAATTAAATATTAACCACTAAAAACAAACCACATGGAAAACTTTGAAAACATCCAATCGGTAAATCAAACCCTAACCGATGACAGTAAAATTAAAACGTATCTTTTAGAAATCTCCAAATGGGGAAAATTCTTGGCTATTGTCGGATATATAGGAATTGCAGTTTTGGCTATTGTCGCCATTGCTTTAATAGTTATATCTTTCATTACCAGTATTAAATTAGATGTAGGCTTGTCTTTGGGAACATTTGGCGTAATCTACTTTGCCCTCGCAATTTTATACTATTTTCCGGTAAAATTTCTGTACAAATTCTCAATTCAAATTAAAAAAGGCTTAGAATCGGATAATAACCAAGACATTACTTTAGGATTTGAAAACTTAAAATCGCTGTTTAAGTTTACAGGAATTTTAACAATAGTAATTTTATCAATTTATGCTCTACTTTTGGTTATTGGATTACCGATAATCTTATTAATTGCGAATTAATAAAAACGGGAAAACCACGCCAGCGAAAACACCAAAACTAATTAAGTCAAATTCGTTACCATTCATGCTAAAATTTATTATTATCGAAAATTTGATTAAATTTGTAGTATGAAAAATTCAGTAAAAGAACCTATTGCAACATATAACCAAATTGGACTTGATTTTGGTAATTATGTTGAATCTAGAAAATTATACCCTATTTTAAAATGGGCTGGTGGTAAAGAACAAGAATTAAAATACATAGTACCCAATCTGCCTGAAAAATTCAAAAATTATTATGAGCCATTTGTCGGTGGTGGTGCTGTTTATACAGCACTACAAGCTGATAAATATTTTGTTAATGATAAATCCGAAGAACTTATTTCTTTATATCGTAGCATAATAAATAGTGATAGAACTTTATTTTTTAAAGCATTAGATGAAATAATACACAATTGGGATTTATTAACTTTGGTTGTAAAGAAAAATGATGTTTTTTTTGTTGAAACTTACAAAAAATATTCAAGTAACAAAATTGAAGAAACGAAACTTAAGGACATTTTATTTGAGTTTATATTAAAACATGCAGACCAATTCAATGGAATGTTCTCATCAATGTTTAATTTTAATATTGAAAACTTCATTAAAGAAATAAAAATCAATCTTATTCGAAAGATTAAGAGAATGAAACAATTGGAAAAAGAAAAATATCTTTTACCTGATAATGATATTTTAGACAATATAGAAACAGCTCTTAAAAGTGCATTTTATATGCATTTTCGCCATATTTACAACAATACTGAAAAATACAAAATTAATAGTGCTTTTAAATCTGCCATTTTTTTATTTATAAGGAATTTTGCATACAGTGGTATGTTTCGTTATAATTCAAAAGGAGATTTTAATGTTCCTTACGGTGGCATTGCATACAACAATAAAAACTTTTCTAAAAAAGTTGAATATTTAAAAACTAAAGAATTAAAATCATTGCTTGACAATACTGTGATAGAAAATTTAGACTTTGAAGATTTTTTTAAGCAACACACACCTGAAAACAATGACTTTGTTTTTTTAGACCCTCCTTATGATAGTGAATTTAGCACCTATGCTAAAAATGAATTTACAAAAAAAGACCAAATCAGACTTGCAAATTATTTAATAAAAAAATGTAAGGGAAAATGGATGATGATAATAAAAAACACAGATTTCATTTTTGAGCTTTATAAAAATAAAGGACTAAATATTCAATCTTTTGACAAAAAATATCTTGTTAGTTTTATGAATAGGAATGACAAAAATGTAGAGCATTTATTAATCACTAATTATTAAAATATGGAAAAGAGAATTACAGAAACCGAGTTGATTCTTCCTTCTTTATATTTGATGAGTTTAAACAACGGGGTAATTTCAACAAGTGAATTAATTCAAAAACTTAGAGATATAATGAAACCAACAGGGGAAGATTTAAAAATTTTAGCCGGAAGAAGTGATGATAAATTTTCTCAAAAAGTTAGAAATTTAATTGCACATAGAACTTTTGAGCGATTTGGCTACGCTGAATATGATGCCGGACAAATAGGAATCACAAAAGAAGGTAAAGCACATTTAGAAAACAATCAAGATATTTTGAAATATTTATTAATCAATGATTTTTCATATACAGATTTAACAGAAAGTCTTAGAAAAGTCGAAAAAAATCAAAACAAAAAAAAGATTGAAACATTTGATGAAAATATAATTATACAAGAAGGAACAAAAAAATTGACAGAAGTAGCTGTATATGAGCGTTCAGCTACTTTGAGAAATTATGCTATCGCATATTATACTAAGAATGAGAAAATTTACTGTAAATGTTGTAATTTTAACTTTCATGATTTTTATGGAGAACTACTTGGGAAAGGATTTATTGAAATACATCATACCAAGCCCATTTTTAAATATGAAGATGAAGACCTTGAAAACACGTTAAAAAATGCATTACAAAATTTAACTCCAGTTTGTTCAAACTGTCACAGAATGATTCATAGAAAATGGAGTAAACCATTAGAGATACAGGTTCTTGTTGACAATATAAAAGCAAATGGGATATTTAACAGACTAAACACGAAATAATAACAAATTGAACAAAAACTAAATAACAGATTTTACATCAAACAATAAAAACACAATATAACTACATATCAGTTTCCACATGTTAGTAAAAACGTACGGAGCAGCAGTACAAGGCATTGACGCCACGCTTATCACCATAGAAGTAAATGTTTCGCAAGGTATAAAGTTCTTTTTGGTAGGATTGCCCGACAATGCGGTAAAAGAGAGCCACGAGCGCATTATGTCGGCACTGCAATACAACAAAATTCCCATTCCGCGCAAGCAGGTAGTCATTAATATGGCGCCGGCTGATATCCGTAAGGAAGGTTCCGCTTACGACCTGCCTTTGGCAATAGGTATGTTGGCAGCCACCGAAGTAGTGGACAGTCAAGACATTGATAAATACGTCATTATGGGCGAATTGTCACTCGACGGTACGCTAAATCCCATAAAAGGCGCACTGCCCATAGCCATTAAAGCGCGCGAAGCCGGATTCAAAGGTTTTATTCTGCCCAAAGCAAACAGTCGCGAAGCTGCGGTGGTAAACAATTTGGAAGTTTACGGTGTGGACAATATTACGGAAGTGGTAAAATTCCTCAACCACGAAATAGAGTTGGAAAAAACGGAAGTGGATACTCGCACCGAATTTCTTGAACACATTGAGACGTTTGATTTGGATTTCGCCGACGTAAAAGGACAAGAAAACGTGAAACGCGCTCTTGAAATAGCCGCCGCAGGCGGACACAACATCATTATGATAGGCGCACCCGGGTCGGGCAAATCGATGATGGCAAAACGCTTGCCGACCATTTTACCGCCGCTAACTTTGCACGAAGCTCTCGAAACCACCAAAATACATTCCGTTGCAGGAAAAATGGACTGCAACACGTCGCTGATGGCACAACGACCGTTCCGCAGCCCGCACCACACCATATCCGATGTTGCCTTAGTAGGCGGTGGCGCATTTCCGCAACCGGGTGAAATTTCACTCGCCCACAACGGCGTGCTTTTTCTCGACGAACTGCCGGAATTTAAACGCACCGTCCTCGAAGTGATGCGCCAACCGCTCGAAGACCGAAAAATTACTATTTCAAGAGCTAAATTTTCTACTCAATATCCGGCAAGTTTTATGCTGGTAGCCGCTATGAACCCTTGTCCGTGCGGCTACTACAATCATCCTACGCGCGAATGTATGTGCGCTCCAGGAGCCGTACAAAAATACTTGAGCCGAATTTCGGGACCACTACTCGACCGCATTGACATACACATAGAAATAGTGCCCGTACCTTTTGAAAAACTTTCGGAATACGATACCGCCGAAAGCAGTGCTACCATACGCGCTCGCGTGATAAAAGCCCGAAACATACAAGCCGAACGTTTCAAAAATTCAGTAGGCATACACTGTAACGCACAAATGAAGTCGAAAATGTTGCACAAGTACGCCGCCATTGACAGCGACGGTCAAGCATTGCTAAAATTAGCAATGGCACGCATGAATCTCTCTGCCCGCGCCTACGACAGAATTTTAAAAGTGGCACGCACCATTGCCGACCTCGACGGTTCGGAAAACATACAAACGCAGCATTTGGCAGAAGCCATCAACTACCGCAATTTGGACAAAGAAGGTTGGGCTGGTTAAAAAATTGATAGACAAACACACCGCAACATTTGATAAATAAATTTTTAAAATAATGTCCATTATAGTTTGACCGCCTCACAAAAAAAATGTACCTTTGCATATCAAAATTATGAACGCCGCTATTTTTATGATAAAACCAAAAATAAATTATTTCATCACTTGGATATACCAAGAAGCAACGAAAGGATAACTATATAAGGGAATTGTGTAAAATACAATTCCCTTTTTTACGACCTAAATTAAACATATTAAACACTGATTATTAATAATATACAACATTTATGGGAGGATTTTTCGGCACTATTTCCAAAAGCGAATGCGCACACGATTTGTTCTACGGCACCGACTATAATTCACATCTCGGAACACGCCGCGGTGGTGTGGTAACTTACGACGGCACCACATTCCGACGAGCTATCCACAATTTGGAAAACTCGTATTTTCGCACAAAATTTGAGAACGACTTGCCCAAATTCAAAGGCAAATCGGGTATCGGCGTTATCAGCGATAACGACTCACAACCGATAGTGCTAAAATCGCATCACGGATGGTTTGCCCTCGCCACCGTAGCCTACATACACAATTTAGAAGAGCTTGCGCAAGAAATGATACAGCAAGGCAAGCATTTTACCGAATTTAGTTCCGGTGGCATCAACCCCACCGAACTTGTTTCGATGCTGGTGGACGAAGGCAACACGTTTGAAGAAGGTATCAATCTGATGTTCAGCAAAATACAAGGTTCATGTTCGCTGCTCATACTTACGGAGTTCGGACTGATAGCTGCCCGCGACAAACTGGGACGCACTCCCTTAATTCTTGCCAAAAAAGAGAACGCCTACGCCATTTCAAGCGAACCGTGCGGATTTCCCAACCTCGGCTTTGAAACGGAATATTTTCTCGGTCCCGGCGAAATTATTCACATCACCGCCGACAAGTGGACGCAACTCTACCGCCCCAACAAAAAGATGCAGATTTGCTCGTTTCTGTATGTCTATTACGGCTATCCCGTCTCCGACTACGAAAACATCAACGTCGATGAAGTACGCTACAGAGCCGGATACGAAAACGGTTTGCACGATGATACCGAAGCCGATTTTATTTCCGCCATTCCCGACTCCGGAATTGGCTACGCCCTTGGCTATGCTGCCAGCAAAGGCATTCCCTACAAACGCGCTATGATAAAATACACGCCGACATGGCCTCGCAGCTTCACTCCTGCTAACCAATCCATGCGCAGTTTGGTGTCCAGAATGAAGCTTATTCCCAACAAAACGCTGCTACGTGACAAACGCGTTATTTTTAGCGACGACTCCATTGTACGCGGTACACAATTAAAAGATAATGTAAAATTTCTGTACGGCTATGGTGCCAGAGAAGTACATATGCGCATATCGGCACCACCTATCCTCTATCCGTGCAAATTCATCGGATTTTCGGCACAAAACACTGATTTAGATTTGATTACCCGCCGCATTATAAAAGAAATTGAAGGTTGCCATAACAAAAATTTGGAACTCTACAGCAATCCTTGTACAGCCGAACACTGCAACATGGTGGAATGTATGCGCAAGAAATTTAATCTCACTTCACTAAAATTCAATACTACAAATGGTTTAGTGAAAGCTATTGGACTGCCAAAAGAGCAAATTTGTACCCACTGTTTCGACGGCAGCAGCTATTTCTGACAAGAAAAATGAGAAGAACAGAAATAAAGACGACAAAAACAACTTTTTATCAAGAAAATAGTGTAACTTTGCAGGCTCATTCCGTTTCGGAATAATGAATCTGTAAAATAATTATAACAATTTGATTATGAACATTGTACGAAAAGATGTAGATGCCATAAACACCACTATTGGCATTCAAGTTTCCAAATCAGACTATGCCGAAAAAGTAGAAAAACAACTGAAAGAGTACCGTAAAAAAGCCAATATTCCGGGATTCCGTCCGGGCATGGTGCCGCTTGGCTTAATCAAAAAGATGTACGGCAAAGCCATTTTTGCTGAAGAAATTAACAAAATCATCTCCGATTCGTTGATGAACTACATCAAAGAAAATGATTTGAATATACTGGGCGAACCGCTACCCAACGAAACCGACCAAAAACCGATAAACTTCGATACTGACGAAGAGTTTGAATTTTTGTTCGACCTCGCTCTGGCACCCGAATTTGAGATAAACTTGAACAAAAAAGACAAAATAAAATACTACGACATCATCGTTAATGACGAAATGGTGGACAACCAAATAAAATCGTACACCAGCCGTTTCGGCAAATACGAAACAGTGGACACCGTTGAAGAAAAAGATATGTTGAAAGGCGAGCTGATAGAGCTCAATACCAACAAAACACCCAAAACCGACGGTATACGCGTAGAAGACGCTGTAATGGCTGCCGACCGCATGACTAAAGCACAGAAAGAGCTGTTTGTCAATGCAAAAAAAGGCGACACCATCATCTTCAATCCTCAAAAAGCTTTCAATAACGAAGTGGAAATATCGTCATTAATGAAAATTTCCAAAGAAGAAGCCAAAGAACTGAAATCGAATTTTTCATTTACCATACAAAACATTACGCGCTACGTTGAATCGGCTATTGACCAATCGCTATTCGATAAAGTGTTGGGCGAAGGCAAAGTAACTACCAAAGCTGAATTCCGCGCAAAAGTAGCTGAAGGCATTAAAGAATCGTATGTTTCGGACAGCGAGTATAAATTTGCCTTGGATGCCAAAGAAGTTATCTTGAAGAAAATGAAAGATGTGGAGTTCCCCGAAGCATTTTTGAAACGTTGGGTGCTGAGCACCAACGACAACCTGACTCCAGAAACCTTGGATAAAGAGTTCCCCATAATGCTGGACGACTTAAAATGGTATTTGGTAAAAAACAAACTGTCGAAACAATACGAATGTAAAATAGAAAAAGACGACATCAACGCCTATGCGAAGAAAATCGCTAAAATGCAATTTGCGCAATACGGCATGAACAACGTTCCCGACGACATTTTGGAAAACTACGCACAAGAATCACTCAAAAAAGAGGATGCTGTAAAAAATATGATTGAGAGAATTATAGAAGAAAAAGTATTGGACAAAGTAAAAGAATCCATTAAGTTGGAAACCAAAGAAATATCTTACCAAGATTTCAACAAAATGTTCGAAGAAAAGTAATTTTTCACGACACACAATAACAAAAAAACACGGACTTTCGTCCGTGTTTTTTATTGCGTTAATATCCTCATTTACTTATTATTGTACAAATTCATAGCGGTTTGTATGCCCGACAAACAGAAACATTTTATCATCTCTACAGCCATTTCGAGCCTTTGCGGAAGGACTTCTTTCTCTTCATCAGTCAAGTGTCCCAACACATAGTCAATTTGTCCGCCGCGTGCATAATTGTTGTCAATTCCAAACCGTAAGCGGGCATAATTTTGCGTTCCGAGCGTTTCTTCAATGTGCTTTAATCCATTATGCCCTGCCGCACTGCCATTAGGTTTCAAACGAAGCATGCCAAACGGCAACGCCAAATCGTCCACTACCACCAGCACCTGTTCCAACGGTACTTTTTCTTTTTGCATCCAGTAACGCACTGCATTACCACTCAAATTCACATAGGTAGAAGGTTTCAAAAGTATCAGTTCGTGCCCCTTTAATCGGCATAAAGCAACGGCGCCGTAACGTTTGTCGCTAAAAGCAACATTGGACGCTTTTGCAAAAGCGTCCAATGTTTCAAATCCCATATTATGACGGGTATGAGCGTATTCGTCACCGATGTTGCCCAATCCGACAATCAGATATTTCATTTTAATAAAATTATTCGTCCGCCTTTTCTGTTGTAGTTGTTGTAGCTGCGGTTGCATTACCATCTACATCCATGCCACGTGCTACACGTGTCATTTTAACAGAACAGATAACACTGTTGGGTGCGTTCAAGAACTCAAGATTATCCATCTTCATCGATTTAACTTGAATAGTTTTACCCAAATCCAATTTTTCAACATTTATGGTAATCAATTCAGGAATATCCTTATACAAACCTTTCACTTTCAGTTTACGCATTTCGAGACTTAACTTACCACCGGAACGAACACCGATTGCCAAACCTTGCAATTTAACAGGCACTTCCATAACGATGGGTTTATCTTCGAATACTTCTAAAAAGTCGATATGTAAAATTTTATCCGATACCGGATGGAATTGAATGTCTTTTAAAATAGCTTTAATAGGCTTTTTGTCATCAAGCGTCAAGTTTATGACGAAAATTTCTGACGTATAAACCAATTTTCTCAAACTTAATTCCTTAGTATCAAAATGTCTAACTTTTTCGCCACCATAGATGACACAAGGAACTAACTCTTTAGCACGTGCAGCTTTGCTGCTTTTTTTCCCGAGTTCTTTTCTTATAACTCCGGACAATTCAAATGTTTTCATTGTTTTTATTTTTTTGTGTTACTCAAAATTTAAGCTTTAGTAATGGCTAAATTTCCCATCACACGAATACTTTCGTAAAAAGCGGTGCAAAGATACACTTTTTTCCTCGAATACGCCAAAAGAATTCATTATAAAAATCAAATTTTTAGGGCATAGAATAAATATCCGCCAATAAAGCCGGTTTTATCAACATTTTTATTATCTTTGCGAGCTAAATAAAATCAGTAATTATGGCTTCACAAGAAGAGGTTTTTAAAAAGATAGTTGCCCATTGTAAAGAATATGGGTTTGTTTTTCCGTCAAGCGAAATTTACGACGGATTGGGTGCCGTTTACGACTATGGTCAAAACGGTGTTGAATTGAAAAATAACATCAAAAAATATTGGTGGGACAGTATGATATTGTTGCATGAAAACATTGTAGGCATTGATGCCGCAATTTTTATGCATCCGACAACGTGGAAAGCATCCGGACATGTGGACGCTTTTAACGACCCGCTAATTGATAATAAAGACAGCAAAAAGCGTTACCGTGCCGATGTGCTGATAGAAGACCAAATAGCGAAATACGACGACAAAATTAATAAAGAAGTAGAAAAAGCCGCTAAAAGATTTGGCGACAGTTTCGATGCTGAACTCTACAAAAGTACTAATCCGCGTGTCATGGGATACATCGCACAACGCAATGCGCTACACGAACGCTACGCTAAAGCAATGAACGACAGCGATTTGAATGAATTAAAACAAATCATTATCGACGAAGAAATTGCTTGTCCCATTAGTGGTACTAAAAATTGGACGGACGTACGCCAATTCAACCTGATGTTCTCTACCGAAATGGGTTCCACCTCCGACGGTGCGCTTAAAGTGTACCTGCGTCCCGAAACAGCACAAGGCATTTTTGTCAATTACCTTAACGTGCAAAAAACCGGTCGTATGAAAATACCGTTCGGCATCGCACAAATAGGAAAAGCGTTCCGTAACGAAATTGTAGCGCGTCAATTTGTATTCCGCATGCGCGAATTTGAACAGATGGAAATGCAATTTTTCGTAAAACCGGGCGAAGAATTACAATGGTTCGAACATTGGAAATCTCTCCGCATGGAATGGCACAAAGCTCTTGGATTTGGAGACGAAAAATACCGTTTTCACGACCACGACAAGCTGGCACACTACGCCAACGCTGCTACTGATATTGAATTTGAAATGCCGTTTGGATTTAAGGAAGTAGAAGGCATACACAGCCGTACTGACTTCGATTTGAGCCAGCATGCCAAATATTCGGGCAAAAAAATAGAATATTTCGACCCCGAAACCAATCAATCGTACACACCTTATGTTGTTGAAACGTCCATCGGTGTAGACCGAATGTTCTTGTCCGTTATCTGCGCAACTTACTGCGAAGAAACTCTGGACAACGGCGAAACGCGTGTGGTACTGCGCTTGCCCGAAGTGCTTGCTCCTATCAAAGCGTGCATTATGCCGTTGGTAAGAAAAGATGGTTTGCCCGAAAAGGCACGCGAAATAATGAACGAACTGAAATTCGAATTCAAATGCTCCTACGACGAAAAAGATTCTATTGGGAAGCGCTATCGCCGTCAGGATGCCATTGGCACACCGTTCTGTATTACCGTTGACCACCAAACATTGGAAGACAACAGCGTTACTGTGCGCTATCGCGATACCATGGAGCAAGAACGCGTAAACATTGATTCACTCCATCATTTAATTGGCGATGCGGTGAATATGAAAAATTTGTTTAAAAAAATTGTTTCTTAGAAAAAGAAAAACTATTGATTTTTGTCAATAGTTTTTTTTCGTCCAAATACTAAAATAGTTTGAAAATGCAGATTCGTGATTTGTCCAAAGAAAATTCACTGCTCAACCATTTCTTAAAAGAAATTCGCGATGTAAACATCCAAAAGGACAGTATGCGGTTTCGTCGCAACGTTGAGCGTATTGGTGAAATTATAGCCTATGAAATAAGCAAAACGTTGCCGTACAAAAAAGAAGTGGTAACTACGCCGCTTGGCACTGCTGCCGTCAATACGCTCGATACAGAAGTAGTTATAGCTTCAAT
Organism: Bacteroidales bacterium; assembly: GCA_012837685.1. GTDB lineage: Bacteria > Bacteroidota > Bacteroidia > Bacteroidales > Paludibacteraceae > DUQS01. The sequence goes on along the minus strand of DUQS01000047.1, from coordinate 33,266 downwards.
TCTTAGAGCGGGACTACCGTTTCATGCGGGTTTACTGCACTATTTCGACAATGCCGGTAATGCCTTTGTGTCGGCTTTTCGCCATTACACCGACGAAAGCCACACAAACTTCGACATTCATGTAGAATATATTGCTTCGCCTAACTTGGAAGGAAAAACGCTGATACTTTGCGACCCAATGCTTGCCACAGGAGGTTCTATGGAATTGTCCTACGAAGCCCTGAAAAGTAAAGGTAAACCCAAATGCATTCACATCGCTTCCATTATTGCAAGCCAAAGAGCTATCGACTACATATACAACTATTTCAAAGGCACAAAAACCGTTGTTTGGACAGTTGCCATTGACCCTGAATTGAACGACCAATCATACATTATTCCCGGTTTAGGTGATGCCGGCGATTTGGCTTTCGGTGAAAAAATATAAATTTGTAAGCAACTGCCGGTGCCGTTTGTAAAGGCATCCGACAAAATACCAATAAAACGACAATCAAATTTTGCTTACAAAAATCGAGTGTTTTATAAAAAACATTTGCACATTTGGAGAAAAATGAATACTTTTGTTTTTCATATATTAAATAACATTAAAATCTTAGAAAGATATGATTAATTCGCAAGACGTGAAGAACGGTACTTGCATCCGCATGGATGGCAAACTCTATTTTGTAATTGAATTTTTGCACGTTAAACCCGGAAAGGGTAATACCATTATGCGTGTTAAATTGAAAGATGTCGTATCGGGTGCGGTAATCGAACGCCGTTTTAATATCGGAGAAAAATTGGAAGACGTGCGTGTTGAACGCCGCCAATACCAATATCTGTACAAGGATAACGAAGATTTCATTTTTATGAATCAGGAAACCTATGAACAAATTCCCATCGCAAAAGAAAAAATTGTCGGTGTAGATTTTTTGTGCGAAGGCTTTGTAGTCGATGTTATATTTGATGCTTCTTCGGAAACCGTTTTATACGCTGAATTGCCCACAAAAGTTGAACTGACGGTAGCCTACACCGAGCCGGGATTAAAAGGCGATACGGCAACTAACGCTCTAAAACCAGCCACGATGGAAAATGGTGCCACCGTACGCGTACCGCTATTTATCGATACCGGTGAACGCATCAGAATTGACACTCGAGACGGTTCGTATATAGAACGAGCAAAATAAATAATACCACTATTTTTCAGACGCTCCAAATGGTGTTGGAGCGTCTTTTTTATCTAAATAGTAACACAAAATGAAACGATTAGCTGTTTTCTGTTTCTTAACAATTTACATTAGTTCTGTTTTTGCTTTCCGCGTACAGGACGGCAAAACCAACGCTTGGGCTACCTACTACACCGAAGCAGGTTACCAGCGTTCGCTCATCAACGGTTGGACGTCGAGCAATCCACAAACCAACAAAAACAATGTCTATTTTATGCCTTTCAAACTGAACGGCGACTTTTTGACATCGCAACTATTCGATGCACAAAATAACGCTTTGGCTATTGTTATGGAAATTTTCATGCCGTCAGGAGGCAAAAAACAATGCCAACTTATAGGCTTGAACGCCGACAGTACAGCCGTTGAGACTTTGAACATTGAATTGGACGGGGCGGACTTTACCTCCGGCACCAACAAATACTTCAACTCTGCCGTATTTGTATTTAAAAATGAACAACGAAACATTCGCCGCGTACGTTTTGAATATGGCAACGAATTAGGTTCTACACAATATCTTCGTATGCAGTGGTTCGAAATACGCGACACAACATGGACACCGTCAGCATTGGAGACCGTCGTAAGTAAAAAAATGGAAATACGCAAAGAAGGCGCTTCATTGATTATAACCGGAATAGCCGACAACGCCATGGTAGAAATCTATACACTACTTGGCAATAAGCTATTGGAAAAGAACTTAACTAATAACCGATTGTCGGTAGCCGATTTACCGAAAGGAATTTACATTGTTCGTTCCGAAAAATTATCGGAAAAAATAGTGCTCTAAAATCGGCAATGTGATAAAAAACAATGTAATTATACACATTTCAAAAAAAAGTTGTATTTTTGTTTTCACATAAATAGATTAATGTATTGAAACCATTAGAAAATCTTGTAAAAAAAATAATTTAAATAACCATTCTAAAAAACACACATTATGGCAAACGAACAAGTACAAATTTATTTGGATTTGGCTTCGGAAGAGATGGGAAAAACCATCACACACTTGGACGAAGTCTTGGCACGTATCCGCGCAGGAAAGGCTAACATACGCATTTTGGACGGCATAAGAGTTGAATACTACGGCGACGTGGTACCGCTTTCCAATGTTTCGTCCATTTCTACTCCCGATGCTAAAACTATCGCCATACAACCATGGGAAAAAACGATGATTGGTGTCATCGAAAAAGCAATTTTAGCATCCGACGTAGGCATTACACCGGTAAACAACGGCGAAATCATCCGCCTTTGCATGCCTCCTTTAACGGAAGAACGGCGCAAACAGTTAGTTAAAACCTGTAATTCAGCCGGTGAAGAAGCCAAAATCAGCATCCGTAACGCACGCCGTGAAGCAATTGACGGATTGAAAAAAGAATTGAAAAACGGACTTTCAGAAGATGCACAAAAAGACGGAGAAGGCGAAGTACAAAAAATACACGACGAATACATAAAAAAAGTGGACGCTCTTTTGGCTAATAAAGAAAAAGAGATTATGACCGTTTAAAAAAACGCACGCTACAAAACAAGTGCAACAACGAGCCTTCTCACACCACTATGGCTTTGATTGCAAAATGACAGGTTTAGTTATTAAAAACACAGGAAACGACTACCTCGTTCGCACGAAGGACGGCGCAACAACCTTATGCAGAATGAAAGGCTCTTTTCGTATAAAGGGCATCAAAAGCACCAGTCCCGTAGTCGTAGGCGACCGTGTGGATTTTGACGAAACAGGCTACATAACCAAACTGCACGACCGCAAAAACTACATTGTGCGCAAACCCACTAACTTGTCAAAACAGTTACATATCCTCGCCGCCAACATCGACCAAGCAATGCTGGTGATAACGCTCAAACAGCCGGTTACTTTAACCATTTTCATCGACCGTTTTTTGGCAACAGCCGAAGCCTACCGAATTCCTACCATTTTGGTTTTCAACAAAATAGACCTGCTGGAAAACGATGAACTTGACTACTTAGAAGCATTGACATACCTTTATGAAAGCATTGGCTATCAATGTCTTCACATTGTGGCAGAACAAGGCAAAGGTTTGGCACAACTAAGAAATTTGTTAAACGGTAAAATTACCTTATTATCAGGCAATTCGGGTGTGGGTAAATCAACCATCATCAACCACGTGGTGCCCGACGGCGATGCAAAAATCGGCGAAATTTCGGCATCGCACCTCAAAGGTGTACACACCACAACATTTTCTGAAATGTACGAAGTAGCACCCGACACCTTCATCATCGACACGCCTGGCATTAAAGGCTTTGGTATGGTGGATATGGATGAAAATGAAATCGGACATTTTTTTCCGGAAATTTTTAAAGCTTCAAAAAAATGTTACTTCGGGAACTGCTCACACCGCCACGAACCGGATTGCGCCGTTCTCAAAGCCCTTTCCGAACATCGCATTGCACAATCGCGCTACGAAAGCTACTTGTCCATTTTAGAAGATGTGAACGAAGGAAAATACAGATAATAAAACAATCAATTGAATATGAAAAAGATTTTGCTTTTCGCCATCTTCTCCTTAGGAATTTTAGCCAATTTGAACGCACAAAAATTCCTTTATAACGTTGATTTCGTAAGCTATTTCGACAACCGCGAATATCACAGTAACCTCCAGCAATCAAAAACTATTTTTGGAACACGCCTTTCGCCCGAAATAGGTGTCGGATTTCAAGATTCGCTCGACGGAAGTCATAAATTAATGGGTGGCGTAAGCTACATACAGCCATTTGGTGCATCATGGCGTTCGGCACGCCTCTATCCAACGCTCTACTACCAATATCGTCAACAGGGATTTACCGTAAATTTGGGCGCAATTCCCTATTCGCAACTATACCGCGCCCTACCCGACTATCTGATGAGTGATTCGATGGCATACGGCCATCCAAACATACAAGGCGGACTGTTTCAATATGCTTCAAAATGGGGATTTGCCGAGTTTTTGTGCGATTGGCGCGGCATGCAAAGTTCCAATACGCGCGAAGCCTTTCGCCTTATAATCGATGGCAGATTCAACTACAAATGGTTTTACACGGGAGGCTACGCCCAACTCAACCATTTAGCCGGTAAATCGGACGACCAGCCATACCTCGGTGTTTGTGACGACCTTTACCTCAATCCGTTTATAGGTATTGATTTTTCGAATAAAACGCCACTCGATTCGTTATCTTTTCAAGTAGGTTACATTGTAGGACTTCAGCGCGACCGCAAAGACGAAATAACGTACATATCGCAAGGCTGCAAAATAGATTTTTTTCTGCGCTGGAAATTTATCGGCATGGAAAACCGCTTGTATTTAGGCGAAAACCTTATGCCGCTCTATGCTAAATACGGCACATTGCTCAGCCAAGGCGACCCATTTTATCAAGCTCGGCTCTACAATCGCACCGATTTGTTCTTTTACATTATCCGTCGCAGTTTTGTGAGTTGCTATTTTTCGTGGAACTTCCACTACACTTTAGGCGACAAACTAAGTCATCAACAACAACTCGTCGTGCGCTTCAACCTTGACGGACTTAAAAATAAAAACTCCAAAATAAGGGGTATATTCGACAAATAAAACACATTGAAAATCAATAATATAAACCTATTACAAGAGTTTTTTTTAGCTTTTATCATCATGACCAAACAGGCATACTACTTAAAACTTATTTTCGGCATCATCGCTATTGGCATTGTCAGCGCATCTCTTTTCTTTTCTAACCGATTGGTAGGAAAATTGGCGAAAGAAGAACGTCAGAAAATGGAAGTTTGGGCGGAAGCCACCCGTCTGTTTGTATCAGATAACAGCAATTCAGAATATTTTGATTTTTTATGGCAAATTATCGAACAAAACGAAAATATTCCGGTTATCATAGTCGATGACGAAGACAATTTTCTTTCCGCCCGCAATTTTACGAACATTCCAACAGACACAGCAGCTTTTTACACAAAGAAAATAAAAGAATTGAAGTACAAAAACGACCCGATTGAAATTGCCATACGCGACAACGAACACCAATATATTTATTACGACGACTCTATAGTACTCAAGCAGTTAGCCTACTATCCGTACATCCAACTTGTCATTATCACCATATTCCTTATTGTTGTCTTTTTGGCATTTGCCGGCAGCAAAAAATCCGAACAGAACAAAGTGTGGGTTGGGCTATCGAAAGAGACGGCTCACCAACTCGGCACGCCTATATCATCGCTGTTGGCATGGGTAGAACTACTGAAGGCGAAACATGAAGACGATAGTGTGATAAGCGAAATGGGAAAAGACGTAGACCGCCTTCATACCATAGCCGAACGGTTTTCTAAAATCGGTTCAAAACCGGAATATGTCGCTGTTGATTTTGGCGAAGTAGTGGAAAATTCCATTGCCTACATGAAAAATCGCTCTTCCAAAAAAGTAACATTCGAAATAGAAAAACCAGAAACACCCCTCGTTGCCAACATTAACGTGCCGCTGATGGAATGGGTAGTAGAAAATCTTTGTAAAAACGCTATTGATGCTATGGACGGCGTTGGAAATATTTTTGTAAAACTTTCAGATGACAACCGCAACATTGTCATGGACTTTACTGACACAGGTAAAGGTATCGATAAAACAAACTACAAAAATATTTTCAAACCCGGATTTACTACGAAAGAACGCGGCTGGGGATTGGGATTGTCACTCGTAAAACGCATTATACACGAATATCACCACGGAAAAATCTTTATAAAAACCTCTGAAAAGAATGTCGGAACAACATTTAGGCTGATTTTACCCAAACAAAAATAGATGAAAAACAGACAAAAAACGCCATTTACGGATATTTTAGCAGTAATCGCAAATAAAAGAGAAAATAAATTTCATTAATAGCGTTTTTTTATGTAACTTTGCACGATTTTTAGAAACTCGTACGCCGTGGGTAAATTTAGCTCTTACGACATTTCTCTCAAATCGTTAGCGGATGGCAAACATACGTTCAACTATCTTTTAGAAGACGATTTCTTTGAAAAAATTGATAGCCCCGAAGTGCGTAAAGGCACCGTAAATGCGAAAATTGTCGTTTCCAGAAACAAGGAAAAGATAGAAATCGATTTTATGGTAAAAGGCACAATTCAAATTCCCTGCACACGCTGCTTGGACGATATGACGCAAGCAATAGATGTGAAAGAAAAATTGTTTGTAAAATTCGGTAAACAATTTTCGGAAGAAGGCGACGACATTTTGATAGTGCCCGAAGATAGCGGAATTTTAAATGTAGCTTGGTTTCTCTACGAAACCATCGCTTTAGCAATTCCTATCAAACACGTGCACGCTGCCGGAGAGTGTAACGAAACAATGACGAAAAAGCTCAAGCAGTACGAAATCGTGTCAGACGAAGAACTGATGGACGAAGACGAACTGATTGATGACAATGAAGAAACAGAGAACGATCCCCGTTGGGACGCTCTAAGAAATATAAATGATAACAATTAAAGTTTTTACAAATGGCACATCCTAAACGAAAACAATCAAAACAGAGAACAGCCAAACGTAGGACACACGACAAAGCTGTAGCTCCTACACTTGCCGTTTGCTCGAATTGTAGTGCATTGCATGTTTATCACACAGTTTGCCCCGAATGCGGCTATTACCGCGGAAAATTGGCAATTGAAAAAGTAGTGAACGTTTAATTCGGTTTTGAATTGAAAAAGCAACAAAAACCTTCCATTTTCAGGAAGGTTTTTTTATTGTCTTTCTCGTCTTTATAGTGTTTTAGAAAAAAAGAATTATATTTGTAAGTTATAAAGGCATATTGTGCGTAACAAATAAAACAAATAATATATGTACGACGACAACTATTTTATGCGTCAAGCATTAGCTGAAGCCGAAAAAGCTTTTCAAATAGACGAAGTGCCTATCGGAGCGGTAATAGTGGCACAAAACCGCATTATCGCACGGGCGCACAACCTCACGGAACACCTCACCGACGTTACTGCACATGCCGAAATGCAAGCTATAACTGCCGCCGCTAATGCTTTAGGAGGCAAATATCTGAAAAACTGCACTTTATATGTTACGTTAGAACCTTGCACCATGTGCGCCGGAGCCATCGGTTGGTCGCAAATAGACCGTCTTGTTTACGGCGCATCGGACTCTAAACGCGGTTTTACCCATTTTGCCCCCAACTCTCTCCACCCCAAAACAAAAGTAGAAAAAGGCTTAATGGAAACAGAATGTATGCAACTACTGCAACAATTTTTTGCAAAACGCCGATGAGTAACTTCCAATTCAAACAATTTACCATAGAACAAGACCAATGTGCGATGAAAGTCGGAACTGACGGCGTTATTTTGGGCAGTTGGTGTCCTGTGAAGGAAGCACGGAAAGTTCTTGACATCGGTACGGGAACAGGACTTTTGGCTTTGATGATTGCCCAAAGGCAGCCACAAGCCGCCATTGATGCTGTGGAAATAGACCGTGCATCGGCACAACAAGCGCAAGAAAACGCCACAGCTTCGCCATGGGCATCACGCCTGCGCATCATTCATGCATCCATACAGCAATTTGCCAACGAAAACAAAGGTGATTACGACCTTATCGTCTGTAACCCACCCTACTTCATTAATTCGCTTACACCGCCCAATAAAACGCGTTCGCTGGCGCGACATTGCCACACACTGACACACAACGAATTAGCTAATTGTGTTGACAAACTATTATCGGAAGAAGGAATTTTTGCACTTATTCTACCCGTTCGCGAAAGTGAACTATTTTTGCCCGTTGCCGAAACTTACCGTTTATTTTGTAACCGCCAACTGTTCATCCACCCTACGCCGGAAATGGATGCCAAACGACGAATTATGCTATTGTCGCGTACTTTCAGCGAAACAACAACAGAACACCTTACCATAGAAACTTCACGCCACAACTATACGGAAGCTTATCGCCTACTGACTAAAGATTTTTATCTGAATTTTTAATTTGCTTTTTATCTATAGAATTTGTTTTATTAGCAAAAATAAATTATCTTTGAAGTTGTTATAAAAATTAAATACCATGAGAATTATTCCAGCATCAGAATTGATTATTAACAGCGATGGCAGTATTTTCCATCTTCACGTAAAACCGGAACAAATTGCCACAACTATCATTTTGTGCGGCGACCCTGCACGAGTAACCTTGATTGCAAGCTACTTCGACAGCATCGAATGTGAAATATCGAGCCGCGAATTTCACACCATAACAGGTATGTACAAAGGAAAACGTTTGTCGTGTGTTTCGCACGGCATAGGACCTGACAATATTGATATTGTAGTGAACGAATTGGACGCATTGGTAAATGTCGATTTTGCCACACGCACCGAAAAGCCGGAACATACGACACTTACCCTTATCCGCATCGGCACATCGGGCGGACTTCAAGATATTTGTCCTGTCGGAACTTACGTTGTTTCAAAATATTCGATGGGCTTCGACGGCGTACTGAATTTTTACGAAGTGCCCGAAAATTTCCTTGAAATGGACATGGAAGAAGCGTTCAAAAAACACGCCAATTGGTCGCCACGCCTTACGGCACCTTACTGCGTAAAAGCTGACGAAGAATTGGTTGAACGCATCGGTTTTGATATGGTAAAAGGTATTACAATCGCTGCTCCTGGATTTTACGGACCGCAAGGTCGCTATATCCGTGCAAAATTAGCTTTCCCCGACCTGAACTCTAAGGTAATATCTTTTAGACACAATGGCGAAATGATTACCAATTTTGAAATGGAAAGTTCAATGGTTGCAGGACTTGGTAAATTACTGGGACACAAAGCTTTGACAGTATGCGCCATTATTGCCGGTCGCGTATCGAAAAACATGAACACCAACTACAAAGGTTCTATTGAAGGCTTGATAGAAAAAGTATTGGAACGCATATAATTACCATATACAACCACAAAAAAATAGCGTCTGAATAATTCAGACGCTATTTTTTAACTGTATTTCACGGCAACATATCCAAATTTTCATCTTCAAAAGCAGCATAGTCGTCCGGAAAATTGTAATTGCTCAAATCCGGCACTTCCACACCTTTAAATTTATTTGCTTTCGGTTGTGATGTAATTTTGCATGTTTTTTTCTGTTCTTTCATAAAAATTATTTAAGCAATTATCAACCATGCAGTATAGATTACATAAAGGATTAGAAACAATGCGCCTTCCCATCTATCCAAACGGCGACCTTTACCTGTAAAAAGACAAACGAACAGCAGCAAACTGACAAAAATATTAAACATCAAATCGACTACCGAAGAGGCAGCTGCGTGTATCGGACGGATAACTGCCGATATGCCAAGAATAAAGAAAGCGTTAAAAATATTTGAACCGACAATATTAGCGATAGCAATATCCACTTTCTTTTTCATGGCTGCAACTACCGATGTCGCCAACTCAGGCAACGATGTTCCGATAGCAATAATAGTTAAACCGATAACCCTTTCGGACATGCCCCACATTTTAGCCAAATCGACTGCCGAATCGACAATTACCTTTGCACCTACCACTAACAATCCCAAGCCGCCCACTACAAACATAAGCGATTTCCCCAAAGACATCTTTTTATAGCTATCTTCCTCATCAGATGTGCGGTTGCTCAATGAAGTTTGCACAACATAACCCATAAAAATGGCAAAAAACAGCAATAAAACAAGACCCTCGGAACGCGAGATAACGGCATCTTCCATAGGACCATCGATTAAATGGTCGGAAGCCATAAGGAAAAGAGCCAATGCCGACAATACCGTCAGCGGAATTTGTATCCATGTGGTAGCCTTATCTACAGACAACGGTACGATAAGCGCAGAAAGACCCAAAATGCCCAGAATGTTGAAAATGTTACTTCCTACAATATTTCCCAGCGCAATATCCGAACTGCCTTTGATGGACGAAAACACATTGACAACCAACTCCGGAGCAGAAGTTCCAAAAGCCACAACGGTCAATCCAATCATCATATCAGAAACGCGCAAACGTTTAGCGATGGACGAAGCACCGTCCACCAAAATGTTAGCACCGTAAATTAAGGCACAAAAGCCTACAATAAGAAGTGCAATGTTAAGCCACATAAAATGAATTAGATGTTAACTTGCTATGTACGAATAAGTTTTATTGAACTTTAACCAAACTATTATATTCAAGTTCTTTTTTAATGTATTTTCCAAAAGCACCTTTATATTCAATAATAGCTGTGTTTTGATTGAGTCCGATTATTGTTGCTTCTATTATTTTCCCGTTTTTCTGTTTAAAGACTACTTTATCTCCAAACCCGAATTCAGTATTTTCATCCACATATTTGGTGAGTTTTCTTTCAAATGAAGGAGTTCCCCAAACATCACCTTCTACTCTAATTTCTTTACCATTGTTTTTTACATAAACACGAACATTCTTTAAAAATTCTCCATCAGGTATTTTTTTAACAGCATCGTTAATGGCAGATTGCAAAGCATCGCCACGATTTGATTTAGCAGAACCAACTACATATTTTTGTATTAACTTGTAGTTTGATTTGCTGTCAAAATTTCTAGAAGACATCATAGTTAAGTCTCCAACGCGAGTAAAAGCACAACTACTTAACATAATTGCTGTGGCTATTACAGCCATAATAGAACTTAATTTTTTCATATTTTTATTTTTTTAAAATTTCCTACTCGTAAGGCTTTTCGGATTATGCCCCGTTTTTAGTAATGGTTTCTGGTCTCCATTTTTTAAAATATAGTTTTTTTACTTATTTATTTACAAAGTTAAAACAAATTTCGGTACAATTTATAAATTTTGCGCCTGTAATGTAAATTTATTTATTTTTTCTTCCGCATACGGCAGCGTTATTTCCAGTTGTGTCGTTTTTGAAGAAGGTATTTCAAACATCGCATCCATCATAATTGTCTCTGTAATAGACCTTAAACCACGCGCTCCCAATTTAAATTCAATTGCTTTATCAACAATAAAATCCAAAACTTCTTCGGTAACATTCAATTCCACACCGTCCATTTCGAACAATTTAGTATATTGTTTCAAAATTGAGTTTTTAGGTTCCGTAAGAATGCGTCTTAAAGCCTCCCTATCCAGCGGATTGAGATAAGTCAAAATGGGCAAACGTCCGACAATTTCAGGAATTAAACCAAACGCTTTCAAATCTTGCGGCGCAATGTACTGCAACATATTGTCGCGGTCAATCTTGTTCCTTTCGTGCGTAACACCAAAACCTACCACATTTGTGTTCAGCCGTTGGGCAATTTTTTTCTCAATTTCATCGAATGCGCCGCCACAAATGAACAAAATGTTCTGTGTGTTCACCTCTATCATTTTTTGATCGGGATGCTTGCGACCACCTTGAGGCGGCACGTTCACTACAGAACCTTCGAGCAATTTCAGCAAACCTTGTTGAACACCTTCGCCGCTCACATCGCGTGTAATGCTGGGATTGTCGCCCTTACGCGCTATTTTGTCAATTTCATCAATAAAAACAATGCCTCGTTCGGCAGCTTTCACATCATAGTCAGCCACTTGCAATAAACGCGTCAAAATGCTTTCGATATCCTCGCCCACATATCCGGCTTCTGTCAAAACGGTAGCATCGACAATCGTAAACGGTACATTCAGTTTTTTAGCAATAGAGCGTGCCAAAAGTGTTTTTCCCGTACCCGTGCGCCCTACCAAAATAATGTTCGATTTTTCAATCTCAACGCTTTCAGCCGTCTTTTTTTGGGTAATACGTTTGTAGTGGTTATACACCGCCACCGACAAATATTTCTTTGCTTCGTCCTGCCCAATAACATATTGGTCTAAAAACTCCTTTATCTCTTTTGGCTTAGGAATGGAAGTTTCATCAACTTTAAATTTGCTCTTTTTAGCCAATTCCGTAAGAATTACATTGTTGGCCATTTCTACACAACTATCGCAAATGCAACCGTCTATTCCGGTAAGCATCATCTGTACTTCGGAATCTTTTCTGCCACAAAAACTGCAACTCTGTTCTGTATGAACTTTTTTTGCCATCTTATTTTTCCTTATTTTCACGAACTAATATCGTGTCAATCATACCGTATTCCAATGCTTCCTTTGAAGTCATCCAATAATCGCGGTCGGAATCGGCAGCTATTTTTTCAAATGTATTTCCCGAGTGGTCGGCTATAATTTGATAAAGTTCATTTTTCAATTTTTGTATTTCGCGCACCGTAATCTCCATATCCGAAGCCTGTCCTTGCATACCGCCCATAGGTTGATGAATCATCACACGCGAATGTTTCAGTGCCGAACGTTGACCTTTGGCACCTGCTACCAACAGCACAGCCGCCATCGAAGCTGCCATGCCTGTACAAATGGTACCTACTTTACTGCCAATGTATTGCATAGTGTCGTAAATGCCAAGTCCGGCATAAACCGACCCGCCGGGGCTGTTCAGATAAATGGAAATATCTTTACCGGGGTCGCTGGTATCCAAAAATAGCAATTGCGCTTGTATGACATTCGCCACATAATCATTGATTTCCGAACCCAAAAAGATAATACGGTCCATCATTAAACGGGAAAAAACATCCATTTGGGTAACATTCAATTGGCGTTCTTCCAAAATGGAAGGCGAAATATAACCATCACCACGCATATTTACTTGAGACATGTAGTTGTCCAAAGACAAACCATTCATATTCAAATGCTTAGTAGCATACTTGCGAAATTCATTGTGTTCCATAGTCCTATTTTTTAGAATTGTTTTTTTAGAGTTATCGTGTCAGCATAAACTTAACACTCAATCCGAAATTGGTGTTCGACATCGGATACGAAGTTGAAATAAGCGGATTGTTCATTTGGTAATCGCAGAAAAGACGCAAGTTCAATTTAGAACTGAATACGTAATCCACAGTTAGTTTCAGCGTCAGCGTCTTATTGCCGCTGGTTGGCTGTACCGTTTCCGAATCCAATTTTCTTATAATCGTAGCAATGTCTTTAAACGAGAAATCCAAACGGGTCGTTAAATCGTTCTTCACCTTTTTCTGTTTGTTTTGCTTTAATTTTAAAATAACGTCGAAATCTTTTATCACATAGCCGATACCTACCACCCACTCCTTATTGTACGATTCCAGCAACTGCATGCTCGTCAAATTCAATGTCAAATTGCGCTGCTGACGGTATTCCAGCTTGGCTGTAAGGCTGTTTTTCATCGCTGCATCAATGCTGAACAACGGGCTAAAACTTTCGTTCAAAGCGACACTTGCAATATCGTAGGGCGATGACGGCACAGGATTGCCGCTGGTTACGTCGCGCACAAAGCCCAAACCATCTTCGGTTTCCGCATAATTCATAAATGACGTGTACGAACCGATATTATAGGTACATTGATAGGCGTGGCTCAATGTCAGTGACGTAAAGTTTTTATTTATCCACGGAATACGCGACAATCCCGTATAGGAAAGACGCCAGTTGGGCAACAAACTCCACATGGCAGGGAATAATGACGTTCCCGCCTTTTCTATCGGTTTATTCGTATAAGCCGCAAGGAATGAAGGAATTAGCACGTCCGGCGAATTTAGGGTGTAAGCTCCGTTAATCGGATCGTAAGTTTGACCACTCAACGGATTATCTTTCATAAAACCGTATGACGGATAGCGCGAACCGGTATATTTGCCTTGAAGTTGCTCCATGACATATTGGCGATTTTCTTTAAATTGGTTGAATGCGCGACTGTTGTAGTTGTTATCTAATTTGCCGGTCCTCCAAAACGCCGTACCGAAAGCCACTTTGGTTACACGCAGCGTTCCCGTGAACGAATTCGGCATTCCTTCAAACATATATTGAATGGAGTTTTGGTCGGTCGAAACATATTTTGCAGTCAAATCTATCTTTAAACCCGCAATCGGCTCTATTGTCGCCTTTATATCCAAATCTTTTGAATGGTTGAGCATTGCCGGATCGATAATAGAATCGTTGGAAGTAATCCAATTGCGCTCCATAGCTTTCTGCAGATACTTTTTGTCAGGCATACCAAATGCAAAATCAAATCCGGGTACTAACATTTTGTCAATATTCGACTGTCCGAAGAACGTAACGTCATTCATAAATCCGGGCAACACCATACTGTTGGTTTCTTTGTACATAATGGAAACACGACGTACCAACATCAAGAAACGCACCGAAAAATCAGCCACTTGTTGAGCCGGCGAAACGATATTCGGATTAGTAGTTTCTACAAATAATTTAATACTATCTTGAGTCGTTTTGCTCGACCATTCCACCGTAGTTTTGTCGATAACTTTGTACGTGATTTTCACTGCTTTGCCTTGCAATGTCATCGCTTGCACTTTTACCTTGTCGCTGTTTAATGTATGTTTAAGGCTCTGTTTCTCACCTTTCTGCACCGCCACTACTTGTGAATAAGAATTTGGCGTAAACTTAGCCACACGAGCAGGTGTTGATGAAAATTTCTGATTGACTTGCTTCAGATATTTCGATTTGTTGTACAGCGTTTCAAAATTCAATTGACCGTCCAACTGCCAATTAGTTACGTTCGAAATGACATTCCCCACATTGATATCTGCGGTCAAAACTCCCGTATCCCATTTATAATTGGCATTATACTGAGCATTTGCCGTAATAAAGTCAAGATACGGAATTTTATTGATAGGAATTGCCCACGAAGCGGTAAATAGTTGTTGGTAATTGAGCGGGCGTCCACCTTTGCTCATACTCATCAACACGGTATCTTTCCACAATTCGTATTCGTCGGGGAAAAACTTTTGGTTTACCGGCAACGAAAGCGCTTCATCAAAACGAGAGTTGGTAGCCGTTCGCAATGAAAACTTCAAGTTTTTGGTCAAATCGTATTTTATTTCAAACTGTCTGTCCCACACAAAATCTTTACTGAACGACAACAATGGATTTGTAGGGTCAAGAACACTCATTTCCATCGAACCATTCAAGTCGCGCAATTGAGTTTCGGAATAACGCCGGTTCAAATTTATTGAATACGCCAATAAATTAGGCATATAGTTCAATCCAAATTCTTTTATAATGCGCCAATTTTTCAGTTTTGAAGAATTTTTAAATGGCTCCCACGGTGTCGGTGATGTTGAATAGTTGTAATTGAAAGCACCTTTATGTTCTTTGTTTACATTTCTATCCGTTTCGGGATTAAGTTCATGCATTTGGTTATAGGCATACGACACCGAGAAGTTGGCAGGATCATAAACTTTCGGTTTCTTGCTGCGAATATCTACACGCACATTGGTCAAGTTTACACTATGATTGATTGTTTGCGTCTGCGACATTTTCAACAACGAATCTTTTTCTTGTTTGGTTTCAAGAAACTCCAAAGCATCATTTAACTCTATATCTTGGTCTAACGGATTGTATTTAGGTCGATGATTATCAATTGAATAGGAATAATACAACGGTATTCTAACATTGGCTTTTGCAGGGAAAAAGCGCCCGAACTCAAAAGCTGTAGAAACATTGAATTGCGTGTAATCATCTAAACGGCGTTGGGCAATATTTTGCTCTATGCTACCAAATCCGGCAGACTCATAGCGTCCCGACATATTGACCGTTCCCACATCGGAAAGTCCGATGGCTAAATTTCCCATCGCACCCCAACCGCCGTCTTCGTTGTAATCGGTCAAACGCAACTCATTGACCCAAACTTCAGTGGCTTTAATAGCATTTGAACGGTTACGCACACCAATCATCATAGTACGAATTTCACCCAAATTGGGATTTCCGACTACGGTTATCTTGTTTTTTGGTTTTTCAGGGTCGTATTCCGAATAAGGAATTGTCAGACCGCGTTTCGTTTGGTTGCGATTTTGTTTTATTTTAGTCAAAATTGCTAACGGAAAATCAATCATGTTCTCTTTCGGCCACACAACATCAGCATCATTGGAACTGTAGTGTCCGGCAGGTGTTAGTTTCAAAGGAATTTCGTATTCGTAGTAGTTGCTTTGATTATCACTTCCCATGCGCAAGAACAAAGTCATTTCGTAGTCCTTCAAATCAGTGGCATCGTCCACCAACTTTTCAGCGTGCGTAAACATCTGAATACGACGATATTGACGCATATCATAGTTGATATTTTTGTAAACTGCGCGAGCATCGTCGGGCGACAAATTTTTAATTTTTATCAACATAGATTGCTCATTTTCCTGACGTAATTGCGGTTGACTTGGGTCGGTTTCGCGTGTTACACCGGGGGGCAAAACATAATTGACCGGTTCTTTATTGATATTTTCTTCGATATTGACAGCCGATACATCAATTTGTCCTACTGACGTAGGCGGTGTTTTAATATCAAACAAATCTTTAGTGTAAGTGCGCCATTCGCCACGTACCAGCTCAAGCGTTCCAAATCTCAAATGCGTTTCTTCTTTAAAATCGTGCAAAAACATACGCATGAAACGAATGGATTTGAAATCACGAATAGAACCAATCTTTTTTGTGTATTCGCGGATAGGAATTTTAAATTGATACCATGTTACATTTTCCTTAGTACCGTTGGCAAGCTCCACGTTAGCAACAATTTTGTCGGTTATGTAGTTTTTACCTATTTCCAAATCGGAACGACGCAACGACACTTTGTATTGGAAATACTTTTCGTACTCGTTCAACGTATTATCTTGATTTATATCCTCAACATCGGGAACAGTAGTTGATGATGTTGTATATACCTCACTTCCGGTGGCTTGCGAGTTGCCTTCTACACCACAATAGCGTTTATAACGCTTAAGTATGGACACCTCTTTTTCGTCATAATCCGAACCGCGATAATGATGGAAATTATCACCTGCAGGGTCATTCAAAGGCGAATAAGGGTCAAGTTCCATGGCGGCAATAGCAGCCGGCGAAAGCACTCCACGCAATCCCTCTACATAATTTTTATACGTGGAAAATGTATGTTCTTCTTCGGTACGCAAACCATCGAAACCAACGTCTTGATAAATACGAGCCTTAGCGTCATTATCGAAAGCAAGCACCATTGATTGGCTGCGCGGCACGCGTCCCCAAATGGTACGCTCCGACTCCAATGTGTCGCCGGTAATAGACATTCCGTTTTCAAAAAACTTTTTGCCGTCCTTCAAAATATCTTCCGAAATATCGCCCAAGTTAAAATATAAATCGCCGCCTTTCGCCACGCCGTCCTTATCGTTTACGAAAGGATCCATCATCCAAAATTCTATGTACTCAATGTTCGACGTTTCAAAATCGCTGGTTTCAATCTTGCGCATCATACCGCCCCAACGTTTTTCAGGATTGCTGAGCGTTCCATCAGGGTTCATGCCGTCCACATCTAAATTGTAAGGACCACGCTCCAAAGGATAGTAACTTAAGTTCAGGACGGAAAGATAAGACGATTGTCCTGCAATACCTTCACGGTTCGGGAAAATTTCTTGTTCCAATACTTCGCGAGTCAAATGATTGGACTGCAAATCTTTATCTCTTCGAATATGCTCGGGTGTAGTAGAATTATTACGATTAAACACGCTATTATCAATAGAATACCACGACATCAAAGCCCTATTCTTTCCATAATTCACATCGTTCGATTTGGCAGCTTCGGAAAATAAAGCATCGGGAGCAGGGTCGTAAGGCGTACTTGCCAAATGCCAATAGTACGGATAGCGCAAGTCAATGCCGGTTTTAGTCGATTCAAAATCATCTAAATAGGCATAACCCGAATTATGTTTTATTTTGCGATGTCCCGGAATTAAGTGAGCAAACTCACCATTGAACACAATTGTAGATGGAGCCGTTGCGTTAATGCCGGGGATTTTGTCTATCACATTAGTCAGCCATTGCGATTCACCTCTGTACGATGCATTCAAGCCCCAAATGGTATTGGCAATAGGTTCGCTGCCCATTTCTGTTTTAGTAACCAAAGGCATTTCAGACAAGTGCATAATGGTACCGCCTACCGAAAAATTCTTGTTGAATTGATACTCAAGATGTGTGCCCAACAAAGTTTTACGCTGTAAATTGAAAGTTGATTGGTTTTCGAGCGACACATCAATAGGTGTACCTGCGGCTAAAACGGATTGATTGAGAATAGTTACCGTTCCCATGGTGTAATCGACTGTATAATCAACATTTTCAACCAATTGACGACCACCGGCGGTAACTTTTACCGAACCGCGCGGCACATTCATGGCATTTAATCGAATTTCGGAACCGGAACTCGCTTGATACTCACCAGCCAAACGGAATTTATTTTTCTCCGACAATTCGCGCGCTACAACCAGTGTAGAATCGTACAACTCTTGAAATACATATTTGTCAGCAATAGCATCATTGCCGATAGCTTTACGCAAATGTTCACCAAAAGGTTCCACTACGGGAAAATAGATGCGTCCGGTGCTTGAATTGACGGTAAATCCTTCCACATAGTCGAATTTGCCGTCAGGGTTCGGTTCGTTACGACTGTCCAAACGGTCTAAATTCATCACCTTCAGCAATATCTTATTTTTAACCTTTCCTTCCGTTAAGTAATTGACATACACGCCTGTAGAATCATTTTTGTACTGCACGTCCAATTTGAACTTATCTTTTTGCAGTTGCATACCGCCAAGATAATAGACGTTTTTCATCATCAAATCCCACAAAGCCAAATGAGGCGAAACGGCAGTTCCTTTCAAGAGCTTAACTATCAGCGAATTGGGAGCATCTACACCGTCAGTCGAAAATTCACCGACTTGATAAACTTTACCACCAAGCGTATATTCGTAAGCAACCGCCAACACTTCATCGGCATAAAGCGGCGTTTTCAGAGAGATAAATCCCAATTGGCTATTAAGCGTATATTCCGAAGGCTCCAAACGCCTTGCGCTCTCGATTTTTTCGTAATCTTCGCCACCTACAATACCGTACACACGGTATTGCGATTCCATTATTTCATTGATTAACTGAATATTACGAATATTTGGAATGGCTTTTATTTCATCGTAAAGTGTGTTGGCTTGGTTGTCGGTGTACGACAAACCTTTCGGTAACCAATGTGCATTGTCGATGCGTGTCGGCTCCGCTAAGTCCATAAATCCGATGATGTTGCGCGCTTGGTCGAAATGACCGCGTTTGTTGGTAACCCACACTTCTACACGATTAATCGTTACGCCCGAAGTTACATAAGGTAATTTAGACATGTTTTTGTCGTAGGTATCACGAAAATAATGCGACAAAAAGAAGTGGCGATTTTCATCATATTGGTCAATGGCAACTTCAAACGGTGTCAATTGTGCACCGCCTTTTGTACTTACTGTCTGGCTTTGCGATTCTTGTTGCGAAGCCACAGCGGCAATATTCAGTTTACCGAATTGAAGTTCGGTTTTGAAACCGAATAACGAAGAACTTCCCTTTATTAGAGAGCTATTTAATGGCAAACTTACGTTACCGGCTTCTATTTTGCGTATAATTTCGTCCTCTTTGCCTTCGTAACTGAGTTTTAGAAGTTTTTGGTCAAAGTCAAAAGTTGCTTCCGTGTTATAGTTCATGGTAAAATTGATTTTGTCGCCAACTTTACCATTCACGTTGAGTTGTATTTTTGTATCGAAATCGAAATTTGTCGTGCGATGCAGGCGTTCCGTCAGTGCAGGATTATCAATTCGGTTCGATTTTAGACCAAATATAATTTCAGCCGAACCCTGTGTTTTTATCTGCACACCGCCAGGTCCAAACAACTTGTCAGCCGGACCAAGGCTGAATTTCATATCGGTGATATTGAATTTATCCTCGAAATTCGACTGCGTTTCGGCATTTTTTGTACGCCAATAGTTCCGCATCTCTTTCTCTAACGAATATTTTTTGTATTCATCGGACGACAATACAAAAGGCGTAGCAATCTCCATATCGCCCACTTTGGTACGCATAATGTAATTGCCCGTACTCACATCATATTCCACGGTACTTTTCACATTTTCGGGCGTACGCAAGTCCATCGGCGAAATTGTTTGCAAGTCGGTATAATCGGTTTTTTCCAATTTTTCCACTCCAAATACAGGAGCAGGAACCGAATCGGCAGGAACTTCATAATTTGCATTGTCCTGTGGAGCAGCCGACACACCAAACAACGTAAAAACGATGCCCAGCAAAGCGCAAACAGCTACGGAAATTATTATTTTATGGGAAAATTTCATTTAAAAAAGTTGCGTGCAACATTACAACATTTTCAACGCCAATTTAATTATCTGTTCAAGAGTTAACGAAGGTTGCTCTCGCACAATTTTTTCGACCACTTTCAAAGCAGCATTTTGTTGGAAACCAAGCATCACTAAAGCCGACACCGCTTCCGTTTTTTCAGATTTATCCACCGAAATAACAGAAGAGAGAGACGAATCGACAACACTTTTTCCTATTTTGTCTTTCAAATCAACAATAATGCGCTGTGCCGTTTTCAAACCGATACCTTTCACACTTTTTATCAATGCCACATTTTCGGTAAGAATAGCATCGCGCAATTCCACCGGTGACAGTGACGAAAGAATTATACGTGCCGTACCGGCTCCAATACCGGAAACGGAGATAAGTTGAAGAAATAATTCGCGCTCCTCCTTTGTCAAAAAACCGTACAAAATGAACGCATCATCACGAATAGCCTCATAAATATAGAGTTTACACTCTTTTTTGCCGGTCAAATTCGAATAGGTTATCAACGAAATATTGATACTATAGCCCATTCCGCCATTGTCGATGACCACCGCAGCAGGCGATAAATCTACAATTTCTCCTTTTATATATTCAATCATATTGCCGTAAACAATAAAGTTACAAAAATAGTCATTTTTGCGGAGCAAAACAAACAACTACCCTGAATTTTAATAACGTAATGCTAAAATGTTTATTGCACAAAACAAACAGACATTAAGAATAATTTAGCTTTTTCAAAAGTATGTAAAAAAGCCTAATGTAAAGTATTTTTGCCTGAAAAACAAAAAGCGGTCAGCAAAAATTGCTAACCGCTTTAAAGTTATAAATCAAATTCAAATTTATCCGTTGACTTTAGCCATGTGGGCAATCAAATCAAGCACTTTGTTTGAATAACCGATTTCGTTGTCGTACCAAGAAACAACTTTAACAAACGTGTCTGTCAAAGCGATACCGGCTTTAGCATCGAAAATAGATGTCAAAGTGCAACCTAAGAAATCGGAAGAAACAACAGCATCCTCGATATAGCCGAGAACACCTTTCAATTCGCCTTCTGAAGCAGCTTTCATAGCAGCACAAATTTCGTCGTATTTAGCAGGTTTTGCCAAATTAACGGTCAAGTCAACAACAGAAACGTCCAATGTGGGAACGCGCATTGACATACCTGTCAATTTTCCGTTCAATTCGGGAATAACTTTACCTACAGCTTTAGCAGCACCCGTAGAAGACGGAATAATGTTACCGGAAGCAGCACGACCGCCTCTCCAGTCTTTCATAGAAGGACCGTCAACGGTTTTTTGTGTAGCGGTTACAGAGTGAACTGTCGTCATCAAACCTTCGGTAATACCGAATTTGTCATTCAAAACTTTAGCTATAGGAGCCAAGCAGTTGGTGGTGCAAGAAGCATTGGAAACAAATTTCGTACCTTTAACATACGTTTTTTCGTTCACACCGCATACAAACATCGGCGTGTCGTCTTTCGACGGAGCTGACATTACAACATATTTTGCGCCGGCATTGATATGAGCTTGAGCTGATTCTTTCGTCAGGAACAAACCTGTAGATTCTACAATATATTCAGCACCTACTGCATCCCACGCCAATTCGTTAGGATCTTTGCAAGCTGTCACACGGATAGCTTTACCATTAACAATTAATTGGCTTTTTTCAACGTCAGCTTCGATAGTGCCATTGAATTGTCCGTGTACAGTGTCGTACTTCAGCATATAAGCCAAGTAATCAACCGGACATAAGTCATTAATACCTACAATTTGAATGTCATTTCTTGTTTGGGCAGCGCGGAATACAAAACGTCCGATACGACCAAAACCATTAATACCTACTTTAATCATAATCTTTTTTATTTTTAAAAAGTTTAACAGTCTATTGAAAAATTCGGTGCAAAGTTACTTTTTTTGTTACAAAACACCAAATTTTTTTATACTCAATGCTAATTTAAATTATTTTTAATTTTAGCAAGTGAAGAACACGATTACAAGATACAAAAATATTTGCAATTTAACAACTTAAATCGCACATTTTGTTCAGAAAACATTCGATAGTGTTTTCCATCAAACAACAAATAGTCATTGGTCCCACTCCACCCGGCACGGGAGTTATGAATGCAGCCTTTTCGGCACAACTTGCAAAATCGCAATCGCCGCACAATTTGCCCGTTTCCGGATCACGATTGACACCGACATCAATCACCACAGCGCCTTCTTTTACCATATCGCCCGTTATTTGGCGCGGACGACCGATGGCAACCACCAGAATATCAGCCCTAAGACAAACTTCTTTCAAATTCGGCGTGCGACTATGACAAACGGTTACCGTGGCATTTTCATTCAACAAAAGTTTACTTACCGGCAAACCGACAATGTTACTGCGTCCTACTACTACAGCATTTTTTCCGGCAATCTCTATATTTTTGCTTTTCAGCATTTTAATGATTCCTTTCGGCGTACAAGGCAGTATGCAAGGCTGTTTTTGCCACAAAGCCGCCACATTGAGCGGATGAAAACCGTCCACATCCTTTTCGCGACTGATGGCTGCAATAATTTTATCGCTATTAATGGCTTTCGGTAGCGGTAACTGCACCAATATACCATCGACAGAATCATCGTTATTGAGTTGATAAATAAGCGCAAGAAGCTCATCTTCAGTAGTTTTATCAGACAAACGGATAGTCTTATTGTCAATGCCGACCTCTTCCGATGCTTTGGCTTTACCTGCAACATACGAAACGCTTCCGGGATCGTTTCCAATCAAAATAACCGTCAATTGAGGTACGCGACCATAACGCTGTGGAAATGTGGCTACTTCTGCCATCATTTTCTGTTTCAGCGAAGCTGCAAGTTCTTTACCACTAATGATTTCCATACTATTTTCAAAAATTACCGATATAAAACAAAAAGCAGTTTACGAAAAATAAACTGCTTGCAAAATGAATTATTCTTCCTTTTCTACAATTTCCATGCCCTTACGAAGCGCCGCCTCATTTGCCGGCAACAAATGATGATGACGTTCGGGTAAAGTATTCTGTAAGCCCAACATCACCTTATCTATCTCCACAACGGGAACAACTTGAAGCAAACCTCCCAACACAATCATATTAAACGTTTTAGGAGCATTCATCTCAGTTGCCATGTCCGTAGCATCGATGCGATAAATGGAAATATCTTTACGTTTGGGTTTACGTGTCATGCCATTACTGTCGTAAAGCAATATACCGCCGCTCTTTAGGCGCGGTTCAAATTTGTCCATCGATGGTTGATTAAGCACCACAGCAATATCGAATTGTTGCAAAACGGGCGAACTGATGCGTTCATCGCTCAAAATGACCGTAACATTAGCGGTTCCGCCACGCTGTTCGGGACCATAAGCAGGCATCCACGTTATTTCTTTACCTTGGAGCATTCCTGCATAAGCTAAAATTCTTCCCATCGACAAAACGCCTTGTCCGCCAAATCCGGCTATAATAATTTCTGTCTTCATTTTTTCTACTTTCCTAATTATTGTCCGTAATGTTTCTTTTCCGTATCTTTCAAATCGCCCAAAGGATATTTTGCAAACATATTTTCCTCCATCCACAAATTGGCTTTGTGCGGCGACATTTTCCAACCCGAATTACATGAAGAAACAAACTCTACTACCGAAGTGCCTTTGCCGTCCATTGAATTTTGCAACGCTTTTTTTATCGCTTTTTTAGCTTTAACGATATTTCCCACTTTGTGTACACTTTGGCGCGTAACATAGCAAGTACCGTCCAACTCGGCAAGCAAATCACTGATTTTCAAAGGAAAACCATAAATATCGGTATTACGTCCATAGGGACAGGTAGAAGTTTTCATGCCTTCGAGTGTTGTCGGAGCCATCTGTCCGCCCGTCATGCCGTAGATAGCGTTGTTGATAAAAAATATAACAATGTTTTCTCCACGGTTGCAAGTGTGAATAGTTTCGGCAGTTCCGATAGCCGCCAAATCACCATCACCTTGATAGGTAAACACGCATTTGTCAGGCTGCAAACGTTTAATAGCAGTCGCTACTGCGGGAGCACGCCCATGCGCCGCTTCCTGAAAATCAACATCAAGATAATTGTAAGCAAATACAGAACATCCGACAGGTGCAACGCCTATCGTTTTCTCTTGAATACCCATTTCTTCTATCGCTTCAGCTATTAACTTATGGATAACACCATGACTGCATCCCGGGCAATAGTGCATTGGTACATCAGTCATTACTTTCGTTTTGGTATAAACCAAATTTTCAGGTTTAATTATCTCTTTTGCTGTCATAATTTTCCTATTTTACCAATTTTTCTTTCAGTGCTGCCAATGTCTCTTCAGCCAACGGCACTACGCCGCCCTGACGACCATAGAACTCCACGGGAACAGTGCCGTTTACTGCTAAACGAACGTCCTCCACCATTTGTCCTGCACTCAATTCCAAACTCATAAAGCCTTTCACTTGTTTAGCCAAACGCTGAATTTCTTTTGTGGGGAACGGCCATAACGTAATGGGACGCAACAATCCGAGTTTGATGCCTTCATTGCGTGCCAATTCGACCACTTTTTCACCGACACGCGCACAAGAACCAAATGCCACTAAAATATAATCGGCATCATCGCACTGAACTTCTTCGAAACGTACTTCATTTTCAACTATTTGCGCATATTTTCGCTGCAAACGAAGATTGGTTTCTTCCATCTCTTCAGCCTGCAAAGCCAGTGATGTAATAACATTGCTTTTACGGTTTACTTTGCCCGTAGTCGCCCAAGGACATTGTTGGCGAATCTCTTCTTCCGTACGGCGCGGCACAAATGGCGGCAGCACCACTTTTTCCATCATCTGTCCAACAATACCGTCAGCCAAAAGCATAGAAGGCGTATTATATTTGAAAGCCAAATCGAGTGCCAGCACTGTGAAATCAGCCATTTCTTGAACACTTGAAGGCGCAAGAACTATCAACTTATAGTCGCCGTGTCCTCCTCCCTTAACAGCTTGAAAATAATCGGCTTGAGACGGTTGTATGGTACCCAAACCCGGACCGCCACGCATTACGTTCACAATAAGACACGGTAATTCGGCACAAGCAATGTAAGAGATACCCTCTTGTTTCAAACTCACACCGGGGCTTGACGATGACGTTAATACTTTTTTACCGCATCCCGCACCGCCATATACCATATTAATAGCAGCCACTTCACTTTCGGCTTGCAACACTACCATTCCTGTCGTTTCCCAAGGCTTTTCTTGCATCAGCGTCTCCATCACTTCCGATTGCGGTGTGATGGGATAGCCAAAATAGCCGTCGCAACCGCATCGAATTGCAGCATGAGCGATAGCTTCGTTGCCTTTCATCAGTTTTATTTCTTCCATAACTTTCATAAATCGTTACAATTTTACTTTGTAAATCGTTAAACAAGCATCCGGGCAAACATAACCGCACGAAGCACAACCTATGCAAGCATCTTCGTCCTTCAATTCCACATAATGATAACCTTTTGAATTGCAATGGTGCGACATTCCCAAAATTTTCAACGGGCAAGCCTCTATGCACAATTCGCAGCCTTTACAACAGTCGGTGTTCACCACAACAGTTCCTTTAAACTTTGCCATATTTTTTCCTTTTTTGAAGATGCAAAATTACTCTTTTTTTACGACAGAAACAAATAACAACATTACAATTTTATAAAATAAAACTAAAAGAGTGATTTAATAATTGATTTGTCATTTAAAAGCTCAATCATTAATGTTTTTGCAAAAACAGACAAAAATTAGCGACACGCACCTAAACGAGATTTGAAATTACTTTTTAGGCTAAAAACTTATTTTGCCAAAATTCAGCAATAGAACTTTGGCAAAACAGATAAATTTTCGATTATTTAAACAGAAATCAAAAACCGAAAGAAAAACCAAATGTAAATGTCCAATTTGAACCTTGTTCGAACTTTGAAGAAAATTTATCGAGATACTGTTGCGCCGTGAGTCTGTTTTCGCTCGGAACAGGCGTTTCCAACGGTTTCAATGCTAAATCAAAACCTCGCGCATTGTTCCAGCGCACATTTATGCGAGCGTAAGCATTGTTGACAACTTCGTAAATAGCATCTAATTCCACAATATCGTTTTGCCACGTTTTTTCATTAAACGGTTTTTGCGAAATCGCGTTGATAACATCTCTTCTAATATACTCATAATCATTGAATTTCGTAGCATTGGTGTACGAAAGATTCAAATTGAGACCACGCACAGGCTTGTAGTTAAGAGCAACATAGATATCCTGCGAATTATCGCCTAAATAATGACCTAAATTGTAACTGTTCGATGCCCATGTAAGTCTTTGTATGGAATGTTTGTAGTTAATAATGTTGGTGCGCGTAAACTCACCTTGAAGCGACAGATTTTTTAAAGGCCAGTTACTCACATTGAACCCCAATTTGTACGAAATAGGATTTTGCTGCGGATTGTTCTTCTTTAAGCGCTTCCAACTCACTTCGTCAATATAGAGAGAACCGTAAAGATGCAAATGTTTAACATTGCGTGAACTGATGTTGAAAAAAACTTGCGAATTTTGATTTTCAACCTTCAAACCCTTTGTCAGCAAATGGTCAATGGATTTGTAGAAAGCTATGGGAATGAAATAGCCTGCCTGCACATTGTTTTCCGAATAAATTATGGAATTACCCATTGATATGTTCAAACCTCGTATCGGTGTGAATGTTATCATATTGGCAGCAATAAATTTATTTGCGGGACGGTAGTGAATTTTTGAAGTGCTGTCCGTATAATTTTCTTCGACATAATAATGCGTGCTATCCAACACGTTGCTTACCAACCAACCATGTATATAGTTCAATTCAAACCACTTACACGGTTTCAAATTTAACGTTATCATCGGGAAACTTGGTGCATGACCGGAAATAATATTTGAACCGTTGTAATTGTCGCCCCACGTAATAACATCCTTTACCAATCCGACACTTCCCCACCACGCATACGCTTTAATACCGCCTCGCAAATCGCTGTAGTCGCCGCCATAATTGGCTTCTTTGTATTCGCAACCCGGAATTTGGTTCAAATAGGTTGGTTGGGCAATTTTCGCACCCGATATTTTATCGTAAATCGTCGGAAAATAATCATCTCTCAGCCAATGACCATTGTACGATTGGTCGCGATAACTACCCCACACCGACACGTGGTTTACAATGTCCATTTGCAATTCAGCACCCCACCAGCGTTTCATTATGAGACCTTTTCGATTGCCAATTAAATCCATGCCCAAAATGGGTGTGATGCGCGCCTTGAAATTTTTATTGTAATAATGGAATGACGGTTGTAAAAGAGACAAAGCGAACGTTTTTTTATCAGTCCAACTGACAATGTTTTTCGGTACAGTATCGCATTCGAGCGCATAGTCATTCAGGAAAAACGCCAAATCTTTACGCTGACGTTTGGTCAGCAACGAATCGGCGGCTTGTGCTTCACGCAATTTTTGTGCAATATAGTCGCGGCTGTACGGTTTTACCACCGAATTAATGCCAATTACACGATCGATAGCCAATTCGTCGATAAAATCGTAAATTTGCGTGTACGACGTATTTTTAGGAATATCCTGCGCAAATAAAATCATCGTCCCAAGCAGCGTTCCGATAACAGTAAAAATTCTTTTCATGAATTTATGCATTAAAAATTAGCATTACGAGCCATGACGTTTTCCCTATCTACACCTTTAATCTTCCCGAATTATTCGTGCAATATATTTTCCAATAATATCAAATTCCAAATTCACCACAGAACCTACTTTGATATCTTGGAAATTGGTGTTTTCAAACGTATAGGGAATAATCGCCACTTCAAAACTGTTGTTAGTAGGCGTGCAAACCGTAAGCGAAACGCCGTTTACCGTTACAGAACCTTTATCGACCGTGAGATAGCCGCGACGACGCATTTCCGGCGTGCTTTCATATTCAAAATGAAAATAATAACTGCCGTCAGCACTACGCACTTCGGTACAACGCGCAGTTTGGTCAACGTGTCCTTGCACGATATGTCCGTCCAAGCGCCCATTCATCAGCATCGAACGCTCCACATTCACATTGTCGCCCACTTGAAGCAGTCCGAGATTAGAGCAATCGAGCGTCTCTTTCATAGCTGTAACGGTATAGGTTGAGCCGTCAATTTTCACTACTGTTAAGCAAACTCCGTTATGCGACACACTTTGGTCTATTTTAAGTTCATCGACAAAACTACAAGTTAGCGTAAAATGCACATTTTCACGGTCGCGCTCTATGCCAACAACACGCGCCATTTCTTCTACAATTCCTGAAAACATATTATTTTTGAGTTATAAAATTATTTAATTAATCTGCAAAGTTAATCATATATTCCGATATGATACGGAACAATAATTCGCCTTTTCTATTATTTCGTCAACGGGCTATAGTCGCGCGAATAACGCAAGTGCTGTTCGGCGTAGCCTTCGGTATAGTCGATTTGCAACCCGCTGAAATTGCCTTTTTTATCAAATTGTGCCGTATAAACCGGATTTACAAAACCTTTGTAAGGAGCAATGTTTAGTTTTGCATAACGTTCCAAAATCTCTTTGTGTAAATCTAAATCTACTTTCACGGCATAAGTTTCTACTATGTTTTGTGCTGCTTTGTAGTCGCCTGTCGATTTAATGCGTTGAATTTCAGCCAAAAGTTCGCCCAAATGCTTTTGCAGCAATTTATAATCGTTGATTACCACAAACTGTTTGCCATCGCGTTCACGTATTTCCACAGCACGGTCGCCATCGGTTTGCGATTTGTGATAGACCCATTTAGTAATGAGTTGACGGTTTCGCATGTGCGACTGTTCAATGTTTTTTCCAAGTTCAACACGCGTCAATTGCGTCATTAAACCATTCATAAAGTAACTGTAATATTGTGCTTTATAGGCAGAATCGTTGGGCAATAAGCCAAGTTCAACCATTTTTGGGTCGGCTACAAAATAAAGTCCAAACAAATCGGCACGCGTCTCTTCAATAACTGCTCTGTAAGCTTTGAGCGCATCGGGGTCAACTCCCGGCAACAATTTTCCCGAACCGTGTCCAAGACATTCGTGCAAATCGGTGTGCAAATTGTCGGTTTGACTTTTGTAGGCATCCATCAAAGCAATTTCGTTCTGACTCCACGCAAATTCTTCGAGAAATCCATTGCCGATAGCCGCTTGGTCGTAGGCTTCGGTAATATTTTCAATCGTTACCGATTTAGAACCATGCGCAACGCGAATCCAGTTGGCGTTCGGCAGATTAATGCCGATAGGCGTAGTCGGATAACAATCGCCCGCAAGAATAGCTGCCGTAATAACTTTTGCTGTTACGCCTTTCACTTCTTCTTTCTTAAACTCCTTATCCACAGGCGAATTATCTTCGAACCATTGCGCATTATTACTAATGATTGTGGTGCGTTTGGTTGCCTCTTCGTTTTTGAAATTAACCAGAGATTCCCAACTGGCTTTCATTCCAAGCGGGTCGCCATAAGTTTCGGTAAATCCGTTTATAAAATCGATGGTCGAAGTCGTGTCAGCCACCCAAAGAATAGCGTATTCGTCAAATGTGCGCAAATTTCCCGTGCGATTAAATTCAATCAATTTTTCAATAACGGCGCGCTGTTGGTCGTTTTCAGCTACATTTTTAGCTTTTTCGAGCCAATAAACCACTTTTTCGAGTGCTTCGGAATAGAGTCCGCCAATTTTGTAAACATCCTCCTGAACCACGCCATTGCGTTTCACCAATTTACTATTCAATCCGTACGAAATAGGTTCGGCATCGTTCGGATTTTTCATTTTAGCATAAAAATTTTCGGCTTCAAGTTGTGTTACACCATCGTAATAGTTGCAAGCCGATGTTTGAAGTAAATCTACTCCGGCTGCCTGATTGGTGCGCTTTGGCAAAATGTTCGGGTCAAAAATTACCGGAACAAGCGTTGCCAACAAATCGTCCACAGTACCGCCGTTCAGCGGCAATTTTTCGTTAGGCAATTTTTCGTTAGGCAATTTACGCACGGCATTTTCGAAAAAAACTTGCGAAAATTCGGGTGTAAATTTATCACCGGCATAGTGATGATGAATACCGTTCGACACCCAAACACGTTTCAAATAAATTTCTAACGCCATGAAATCGGCACTCGTTTTATCCTGATTTTCATCGGTATAGATAGCTTCGAGCACCTGACGAATCGGTAAATTATATTTGCAATTTTGGTCGAACATAATATCACGACCTTGCAACGCAGCCTCATTCAAATAATAAAGCATTTCCTGCTGACGCAACGACAATTTTTCAACATCGGGTACGCGATAGCGTAAAATTTGCATATCCGCAAATTGTTCGACCGTATAATCAAAAGTATCTATCGCCGGCGTAGTAAGAGCGTTTTTTTTGCCGCCGCAACCGACCAAAAGTAATGCTGCCATAGCTGTAAAAATAATTTTTTTCATTGTTGTTTGTATTGATACATTTATAAATATGATAAGAATTACAAATTTACAACTTTTTCGCAAAATAGACAATGTTTTTAATAATTGGCAGTTATTTTTTTATCTAACTTTGGTATACTCTTTGATAAAAACAAAAGAGAAACAAAAAGCACAAGCCAATTTTACGAAAAAATACTACAGCAAATAAGGTTCAAACGTTTTTTTTCGTATCTTTGTAGAATATTTTAATTTACAACAATGAAAACAAACAACGAAAAAAAGCCACGCTTCAATTTCGCCGATAAAAGAGAAAACATATCGGGCGGGCGCCGTGACGGCAACAGAAATGAGAACGCAAACAACAGATTTAGAAGACATGGGGACGATGAAACTCCACGTTTCAACCATTTCAATAAAGACAGAAACAACCAATCATACAATCGGAACAATGACGGTGAACGGCGCCAAAGTGGCTACCAACACAAGCCTTACGGCAACTACAACCGCCACGAAAATAATGATGAACGTCCCTACAAACGTTCTTATCAAACCGATAGAGAAAGAAACAACAACTACGACCCGAACAAAGTTTACAGTAAGAAAAAACAGTTTGAATACAAAAAGCAGTACATCGACTATAGTAAACCGATGCGACTTAACAAATTCATTGCCAATTCAGGACTTTGCTCGCGCCGCGAAGCTGACGAATACATTGCTGCCGGCGTGATAAGCGTCAACGGAAAAGTAGTAACGGAATTGGGCATAAAAATTATCCCCAACACCGACCGCGTACTTTTTCACGACCAATTGGTGCGTTCCGAAAAGAAAGTTTACATACTGCTCAACAAACCTAAAAACTGCGTAACCACTTCCAGCGACCCGCAAGAACGTCTTACCGTAATGGATTTGGTAAAAAATGCCTGCACCGAAAGGGTTTATCCCGTCGGACGTTTGGATAGAAACACTACCGGCGTGCTCCTTATTACCAACGACGGCGATTTAGCATCGAAAATGATGCACCCGAAATACAATCGTAAAAAAATATACGAAGTGGTGTTGGACAAAGATTTAGAACAAGAAGATTTAAAAAAAATAAAAAGCGGTTTAATGCTTGCAGATGGCGAAATTCATGCCGATGAAGTGGAATTTACCAAAGAAGGCGTATTCAATCAAGTCGGCATCGAAATTCACTCCGGTAGAAACCGTATCGTGCGCCGTATTTTTGAACATCTCGGCTATAAAGTCATTCGTTTAGACCGCGTTTATTTAGCCGGATTGACCAAAAAGAATCTACCTCGCGGAAAATGGCGTTACCTTTCGGAGGAAGAAGTTAACTTTTTAAAAATGGATTAATCTTCGAGGGAACAATACAATGAAAAAAACACTTTATCCACTGAAATTCACCCCCATAGCAAAGCAAAAAATTTGGGGAGGCAACCATTTGCGGCAATTTTATCGCCACGATTTTGCTATGGAAAAAATCGGTGAAACATGGGATATTTCGGCTATGAAAGATAACGAATCGGAAGTTATCAACGGATTTTTGGCAGAAAACAACTTAGCCGAACTTGTAGAAGTCTATATGGGCGATTTGGTGGGTGAAAAAGTGTTTCAACGTTTTGGCGAAAAATTTCCGCTTTTAGTCAAACTTATTGATGCACAAGAAGATTTATCGATACAAGTTCACCCGAATGACCAAATTGCCGCCGAACGGCACCAAGATTGCGGAAAAACAGAAATGTGGTACATTTTAGCCGCCACGCCCGATGCCTCCATTACTCTGGGATTTAAAGAACCTATCAGCAAAGAAACATTAGCTAAAAAATTGGCTGACAACACCATAGAAAGCTGCCTCAATCGCATAGCTGTAAAACCCGGCGATATTTTCTTTATTCCGGCCGGAATGGTGCACTCCATAGGCAAAGGCTGTTTAATTCTTGAAATTCAGCAAGCCTCCGACCACACCTATCGCCTTTACGATTACAACCGATTGGATATCAACGGAAAACCGCGCGAATTACACACCGATTGGGCGTTAGATGCCATCGACTATGAACGTTGGGAAGCGGAGAAAATAACGCCACAATGCGCCCCAAATGACATTAGCAATATAGTTGACCACAACTGTTTTACCACCAATATAATGCGCCTTACCAAGCCGCAGGAGTACAATTTAGCCACTATCGACTCCTTTGTACTCATCTCGTGCATACAGGGTCACGTAAGGTGCGATTTTGAAGACGACTATATTACCATTGTTGATGGCGAAACGGTACTTATACCCGCCGAAATGAATTCGCTGCAACTAATTCCTTCGGTAGAAAGCGTCTTATTAGAAACCTATATTAAATAAAGGTTCAAGATTAGTTAAGTAAAGATTATCTTTGCATAATTAATTGAAGACCAATGAGTAACAAGTATTTTTTTAGAGGCAGGATTTCAGACGAGAAATTTCGATTGATTTTAAAGCTTTT
>DUQS01000046.1 GCA_012837685.1 Bacteroidales bacterium | reverse complement strand
TCAAACGCTCAATAGCACTTTGAACCAACATTTCCGATTCCGTATCCAATGCCGATGTAGCCTCGTCGAGAATTAGAATAGGCGGATTTTTGAGAATAGCACGCGCTATACTCACCCGCTGTCGCTGACCGCCCGACAATTTTCCGCCTCTGTCACCAACATTGGTCTCATAACCTTCGGGAGTATTTATGATAAATTCGTGTGCGTTGGCAACCTTTGCGGCAGCTTCCACATCAGCTTTTGAGGCGTTTTCAACTCCAAACGAAATATTATTATGGAAAGAATCATTGAATAAAATAGCCTCTTGATTGACATTGCCCATTAAATTGCGCAAATCTTTAAGATTCAATTTACGAATATCAACCCCATCAACCAAAATAGCACCTTGTTGCACATCGTAAAGACGTAAAATCAAATCAACTAAAGTCGATTTTCCTGAACCCGACTGCCCTACCAATGCTATTGTTTTGCCTTTTTGAATTGTAAGATTGATGTTTTTGAGTACCCATTTATCGACATATTTGAACCAAACGTCTTTAAATTCTATTTCGGAAGTAAAAGTTGATATAGAAATCGGATTTTTCTGCTGTTTCAAAGGGTTTTCCGATTTCAAAATATCATCAACACGTTGCAACGATGCCATACCTTTATTAACGCTGTAAGCAGCTTTGCTCAATTCTTTGAACGGCGCAATAATGCTGTAAAATATCACTAAATAGTAGATGAATTCAGGCGCAGAAATGAGACTTTTGTTGTTAAGTATGAGCGAACCGCCGTACCATAAAAGAATAGCAATAACAATAGTTCCCAAAAATTCGCTCATCGGATGAGCCAAAAGATAACGCCCGTGAATGCGAACAAACGTATTTCGGATACGTTTTGTCAATTGACGAAAACGCTTTACCAGCTTATTCTCTGCGTTAAAAGCTTTCACCACGCGCAAGCCACCCAATGTCTCCTCCAATTGCGAAAGCAACTCGCCCGTTTGCTCTTGTCCTGTCAATGATTTACGTTTCAGTGACTTACCAACTTTTCCTATCAAAAAACCGCTAACCGGCAACAATACCATTACAAATAATGTTAGCTCCCAACTTAACGAAAAGAGCACAACAACATAAATCAAAATCATAATGGGATTTTTGAAAATCATCTCTAATGAACTCATAATGGAGGCTTCTACCTCGCCTACATCACTCATCATACGCGACATGATATCGCCTTTACGCTCTTCACTAAAAAAACCAATGGGCAAATCGACAATTTTTTCGTATATTTTATTACGCAAATCCTGTAAAACCCCCATGCGGATTGGTAACAGCGACAACATAGCCAAATAGGTCGTTCCGGTTTTTAACAGCGTCATTATCATTAAAAAAATGCCTAACCACATCAGCGTAACAGATGCACCCGAAGTTGCAATAAGGTATTCTATCCCGTAAAAGATGTTATTTTTAGCAACCGCAACAAACTCATCTAAACTCGACCATGTGCTCCACTCAATAAAAGTGTGGTTTCCCATCTGCATACCGAACAGAATTTGTAAAATCGGAATTATCGTAGCAAAAGAAAATAGGCTAAAAATGGTTGCTAACAGATTACAGAAAAAATTGACAATAATATAACCTTTGTATGGCGGAGCAAACCGTTTTAGAATATAGATGAGGTTTTTCATAAATCAACTTTTTGAGAATATAAATGTACAACTTTTAAGAAACACAAATGTACAACTTTTTTACAACTCTACTGCAAAAATACATGAATAAAAACAACAAAGGAGAAAACTTTCGATTTCTCCTTTGTCAATTTTTACTCAATTTGTTATTTTGTAACGACTGAGTCAGTAGGCTGTTCAGCCGGTTTTACAACGTCTTTCAACTCTTCGTTGATAACTTTTTCGTAAGAAACAGTTTTGAACGACACTTCAAATTCTACACGGCGGTTGAGTGCGCGACCTTTAGCTGTTTTATTATCAGCAATAGGTCTTGTTTCACCATAACCTTGCGATGTCATCCTTTCTTCTTCTATACCTTGATTAATCAAATAACGTCTTACCGATGCCGCACGTCTTTCGGACAATCCTTGGTTAAACTCATCATTGCCCACATCATCGGTGTGACCATTGATGGCTAAGTTATAAGTCGGATTTTCTTTCATCACGTCAGCAATTTGATTCAAAATAGGATAAGAAACTCGTCTAATAACGTCTTTCCCCGTTTCAAACTGAATGCCTTGCATAGCTTTCTTGAACAAATTCGTCACTTCTCTCTTCAGTTCAGGACAACCGTAGTTACTTGCCGGACCCGGTGAAGTAGGACATTTGTCGAGATAATCGGGTACTCCATCACCGTCAGTATCAATCGGACAGCCGTGTTCATCAATAGCTTGATAAGCCTCTTTCGGCGTATTCGGACACTTGTCGAGATAATCGGGAACTCCGTCACCGTCAGTATCGAATGGACAACCCACAGAGTCAACCATACCGTAAGCCTCTACGGGAGTGCCGGGACATTTGTCGAGATAATCGGAAACTCCGTCACCGTCAGTATCAATCGGGCAACCCACAGAGTCAACAATCACTTGTGCCGGTGTATTCGGACATTTGTCAAGATAATTGGGAACACCGTCATTGTCATCATCGAACGGACAACCAACGGAATCTACTGCTACACCAACAGGCGTATCAGGACATTTATCCAAATAGTCGGGCACTCCGTCTTTGTCAGAATCGACAGGACAACCAACGGAATCGACCTGCACGCCAAGCGGCGTATTCGGACATTGATCGATACAATCGTGAACACCATCTTGGTCTTCATCGCGATCGCATCCAACAGAGTCAACCAACTGTTTTTTCGTCCATCCTTC
Organism: Bacteroidales bacterium; assembly: GCA_012837685.1. Classification (GTDB taxonomy): domain Bacteria; phylum Bacteroidota; class Bacteroidia; order Bacteroidales; family Paludibacteraceae; genus DUQS01. The sequence continues at coordinate 392 of DUQS01000046.1, read as the reverse complement.
ACAGAGTGACGATAAATATTTAATGTCTGTATCAGGACATTTATCTTTTCTGTTACGTATACCATCCTGATCCCAGTCGCTACTGTAGCGACCAATGTTCAAACACATACCCATTTGCACATTGACACGTTGCGTATTGTAAGGTACTGTGTATTTGTTGTCACCATCTTTAAGATGCGCCCAATTCAACGGAATATAATCAGCAATCAAGAACGTGTTGATAGGGCCCATACGCAAATTAAGACCCAAACCCAAGTTGTTCCAACGACCATTTACAAACGAATAGGTCAACGATGTTTTGAACCACTCAGCAGGACGGAAATTGGCAGCTAAAGTCACTTCTTCGGTAGCTACTCTACCTTTTACTTTTGTGCGCGACAGCAAACCAAAAC
>DUQS01000045.1 GCA_012837685.1 Bacteroidales bacterium | reverse complement strand
TCTTTGCCTTTTCCGTTTCCACCTTTGTTTAAAGTAATGGAGCCAATTAAATCAATTAATTCACCTAATCTTTGTTTATCAAGAGCCGGCCGCGCATAATCTTTGGGCAAAACCCCTTTTAACGAAGGGTTGTCTTTTTCAATAGCATCCATTGCATCGTCAATGTCCTTTCCGATGGTTGGCAGTTTAGCTCTGCCTTGTAGCCATTTCCAACGTGCCTGTGGTGGCACGTAAAAAACTCTCTCGGCAGTATATTCGTCTTTGTCTTCCGGGTCAGCTCCGGTTTCGTGTTGGGTCGCCTCTAATTGGTTATAGAGTTCATCAAAAGCATCAGAAATATATTTCAAGAAAATCAAACCCAATACAACATGCTTGTATTCAGCCGCATCCATGTTATTACGAAGTTTGTCGGCCGCTTGCCAAAGGGTTTTTTCTAATTCAAAATTCTCGCTCATTTGTTGTCTGTTATTCTAAATTTTTAATTGGCAAAGTTAATTTTTAAATGCTTGTTATTGTTGTCAAACCGTGTCTAATGACGGACGGTGCGTTGGGGCAAAAGCAAATGTGCTGCATTGCGTTGGCTTTGAGCGTGGGGATGCAGCTCTTTTGATTTTGCTGAAGCGTTGGCATTTTGTCTTTCATTTTTCTGTTCGTTTTCTGTCGGTCGTGTTGTCTTTTAGGGTTGCACACAACGGTGGGATATATGAAAAGCGTCACTGTACATAGGACTAGCCCCACCAAACCAACTTTGAGGCACGGTATGTTCTTTGTTCCATCCCTGACCACAATCACTTGCACTACTGCCACCTTGTGATTCAGTATAAGGAACAGAAGAATAGATATCTTCCAATGTTTTATTTACTCCATTATTAAAATCAGACGGATTGGTAGTGGCTGCATAGACTGTTGATAGCAAATTACTGTAACTAATTACCGTGTGATTATTAATAATAGTGTATAAAGCTATGCGCAACGCATCATTTGCACTCGAAGTTCCATTCGCCGAAGAATAGTAATTGGCAGGAATATCCGCCAATGCCGGCAATGATAGGACAGAAAAAAAGAATGCGAACGTTCTTTTCCGCATACAAGATGTGAGTTTCATAAATTCAAAGTTTTAGACAGAGCAAAAATACGATGTTTTTTTCAGTTAATCCTGTTTTCTTGTTTTTTTAACCTTCAACATACAATTATTAACAAAAAAAAGCGCAGATATGTTGCCATATTTGCGCTTTTGAAAGTGACTCCGGCGGGATTCAAACCCACAACCTTCTGATCCGTAGTCAGATGCTCTATTCAGTTGAGCCACGGAGCCAATCCGTTTTTTTTATTTGCGGATGCAAAGGTACATTGTTTTTTTCAATTGTGCAATATTTATGTGATTTTTTTGTTTTTTTGCTGAGTCAAAAAAATATTTGTCATATTTTCATTACCTTTGTAGCCGTTTTATTAATGTATATAATCAGTAGAAAACTAAGGATAATAAATGCAGGAAATTAGGAATATCGCGATTATAGCCCACGTCGACCATGGAAAAACTACATTAGTAGATAAAATGTTGCTTGCCGGAAAATTATTTCGCGGTAACCAGCAAACCGGCGAATTGATGCTGGACAACAACGACTTGGAGCGCGAACGAGGCATAACCATCCTTTCCAAAAACGTTTCTATCAATTATAAAGGCTGTAAAATAAACATCATAGACACCCCCGGGCACTCCGATTTTGGCGGCGAAGTAGAGCGCGTACTCAACATGGCTGACGGTTGCCTGCTGTTGGTCGACGCATTTGAGGGACCAATGCCACAAACGCGTTTTGTGCTGCAAAAAGCCCTACTACTCGGATTGAAACCTATTGTGGTGATTAACAAAGTGGATAAACCCAATTGTCGCCCCAATGAAGTACAAGATGCGGTATTCGAATTAATGTTTAACTTAGACGCCACCGAAGACCAATTGAATTTTCAAACAATTTACGGTTCAGCCAAAGAAAATTGGATGTCGGAAGACTGGCGCAAAAAAACGGACAACATCATGCCGTTGTTGGACACCATTGTCAAACACATTCCTGCACCGGTCATCAACGAAGGAAGTGCGCAAATGCTCATTACATCGTTAGATTATTCGCCATACGTGGGACGTATTGCCGTAGGACGCATTCATCGTGGCGAATTTAAGGAAAATATGGATGTGGCATTGGTAAAACGCGACGGCAGCATCGTAAAATCGCGTATCAAATCATTGAATACGTTTGACGGTTTGGGCAGAACGGCTGCTTCCACAGTACAATGCGGCGATATTTGCGCCATTATTGGCATTGATGGCTTTGAAATAGGCGATTCTATTTGCGATGTTGAACATCCCGACCCACTACCGCCAATCGCCATTGACGAGCCGACCATGAGCATGACGTTCACCAACAACGATTCACCATTTTTTGGCAAAGACGGCAAATACGTTACTTCACGCCATATTCACGAACGTTTGATGCGTGAATTAGACCGCAATTTAGCCTTGCGCGTAGATAAAGAGGAAAATATGGACGTTTGGCGCGTTTCCGGACGTGGCGTACTTCATCTTTCAATACTTATAGAAACCATGCGCCGCGAGGGTTACGAGCTGCAAGTTGGACAACCGCAAGTCATTACCAAAGAAATAAACGGTGTTTTGTGCGAACCTATTGAGCAACTAACCGTTAATCTTCCTGAAGAATATTCCAGTAAAATTATCGATATTGTTACGCGCCGCAAAGGTGAGCTTATCTCTATGGAAACTCAAAAAGACCGACTGCACTTGGAATTTAACATTCCTTCGCGAGGCATTATCGGACTGCGCAACCATATATTGACAGTTTCGGCGGGAGAAGCCATTATGGCACACCGTTTTTCGGAATATCAACCTTGGAAAGGCGAGATAGAACGCCACACCAATGGTTCAATCATTGCCATGGAATCGGGCACTGCATTTGCCTACGCCATTGATAAACTGCAAGATAGAGGACGTTTCTTTATCTTTCCGCAAGAAGAAGTGTATGCGGGACAAGTGGTTGGCGAAAACGCCAAAGATAACGACATTGTGGTGAACGTTACAAAATCAAAAAAGCTGACCAATATGCGCGCTTCCGGCTCAGACGACAAAATACGGTTAATTCCACCGGTTGTTTTCAGTCTGGAAGAGGCTTTGGAATATATTAAAGAGGATGAATATGTTGAAATTACGCCCAACCATTTGCGAATACGCAAAATCATCCTCGACGAGACCGAACGCAAACGCGCTGCAAAAAATTAAGGATTATTTTTTGAAAAATTTAACAAATGAGGCTTTACTCTTTGCGACCGGAATAGAGTAAAAAGGCTTCCGTCATTTCGTTAGCGTAGGTTTTAGACACAGGAATTTCCTTAATATCCACTATGTCAAACTCTAAATTCACTTCGTCATTTTTACGTCGCAACGCTGTAATACGCTCAAAATTAACCATATACGAACGATGGCAACGTTTTATAGGCGTATCTCTCAATTCGTGTGCCACTCGCTTGAGTGTATTGCGCAACATAAAACTGGTCATTTTGTTGTTGCTTTCGTAATTGATAATAACGTAATTATCAGCCGACTCAATGTAAACTATTTTATTGGAAGCCACAGAGAAACGTATTTCGCCCTTTTCGTCTCGGAATTGCAACACTACATTATCTTTCGTTGGCTTCATACTTTCCTCTATTCGCTGCAATCGCCTCTTTTTATCTTCATAAGAGAAATAAAGCCACGACACAGAATAGGGAAGTAAAATCACCAAAAATGTATTAATGTTGGCACTTTTGAAGACTTCTATCACATCGTGCCACGACCACCAACTCAAATTGTCGTTCACAGCAATGGTCATACACGTGTAGCATGCCGAAAGCACGAACACTTCTGCCACAACCCACACAGCATATTCCAAATAGTAGAGCGAGTGTTTGCGGACAAAACGGTACATCAAGAAACGGCTAAAGGCAATTACCAAAATGCCGACCAGCACCAATAGCGACGAAACAAGAAAATATTTCGGTCGCGACATTTCCTCATACCACGTCATCGAATCGAACGGACAGTACAAGTTGATGAAGCACAGCGAGAATATTGCCGTAAACACGATTAGGCGTACTAAATTGGATTTGTTGGTCATATATTTATCAACAACTTTCCCCTTAAAACGCAAATCATTAAACCAGTTTGAGCTCATAGAAAATTAGTTTAGTTGGCAAATGTACGCATTTTTCTTTAAATAAAGATTATTTTTGAAATTTTTATATTGTACTATTCGCCAAAAAAAGATTAGCTCTATCTAAACCAATCTTTTTAAGTTTTTTATTTTTTTTGTTAATCAAAAGATTATCTTAACAAAAGAATTACTATTTTTCAGGAAATAGACACCTTTCGGCAAATTATCAAGTGTTATCGAAGGGGTTGAAACAGCTTTGTTCCACACCATAGTTCCGGAGGCGTCGTATAATGAAAGTTGCGTACCAACCTGCAAACCAATTATTTGTAAAACTTTTCCGGTACGTACAACTTGAAGCGCATCTACCAACGGCAGTTCATTAAGGTCGGTAGTTGTTTTTTCCCACTGCGCATAAAGTGTTACCGTTGCACCTTGTACAGACGACAAATTCGACACACTTTGACCATCGGCATACGCAGTTCCCGTTCCGTCGGCTTTTGTATTCCAGCCTGTAAAATTATAATCAGCACGCGTAAACGCATTTGGCGTCAGCGTTTTGGCAACATCATAAGTGTGACTTACCGCCGCCATTGTTCCGCTACCACCATTGGCATCGTAAGCAACAGTATATGTATACGCTCTCCACAAGGCTTTGAGTGTAAGAGAAGCGTCATTGGCTTTTCGAACACGCAAATAAATTTTTCCGTCGTTGTTCTTTTGGCTGTTGTACATCCTTTTTATCTGGTCACCATCGTTAGCTGTATTGTCCGAGCCGGCCATATATGAATTTAGGAAACAGGCATTTTTCATTTCGCCCTTGAAATAATTACCAACCGGAGAGGTAGCACTTGTACCCGCTTCAGCGCCAAGAAATATACCATTAGTTTCATGATAATAAATATTGCGCAAAGTTCCTGAATTAACACTATTGCCAAAAGCAGTTGTTTTGCCCATCAACACACCATCGATGAAAAAACGCACAATATTGCCGCTATAGGTAAAAGTGAACATGTGCCAACCGGAAGTAAGCTCGCCCCAGGTTTTTTTTGAGCTCAACGACTGACCTACGCCTGTTACAATCGTTTCCTCCGCATCAGAATAGGTATTAGTCGATGTTTCACCATTGAGTCGTACATTTGTAGCCACGCGATTGCCTAATTTATTAGCGTGATTGCAATGTAAAGCAATATAACATCCAGTAATACTCTGTATGTTCCACCCTCCACTCTCCGAACAACTAAAAATGCGCATAGCTTTCGCGGCTGTTCCTTCTGTGTCAGTATTGTAATTCTTCCAATCGTCCATTTTTGCCCACACGCTAGCTGTATAATAATTGGTTCCTTTGTATTTGTAGTCTGTTCCTAATGCTACCGCCTTATTCGTACCGTTGAACGCTACCGCTGTTGGTGTTGAACATTCGAATGATTGCGTAGCGCAATTATCGCCAGCAGTTGAGCTATATGCCTGATAACCTGTGATATATTTTGATCCATTACCACCCCAACCAATAAAATCATAACCAGTTCGGGAAATATCCGATAACTCTACCATTTTTCCATCACCGACATCAAACGACGTATTTCCATTGTAGGTTCCGCCATTAGGATTAATCGTTACAGCTACAGGCTCCGAAATTTTTCCTGTTACTTGCACTGTGGTAGTTGTCGAACCGCTAGAAAATGTAAGCGTGGCAGAATTGCCGGTTGTCGATACAGGCTTATAGGTTACGGTTACCGTTCCTCCATTCTTGTCAATCGTTGCCGGTGATACGGAAACAACAACATTATTCGAAGTAATAGAAATATTGTTGGTAAGATATGCACCTGTAACGTTTATAGTAGTCGTTGCAGTACCGTTCAGCAACGCAGACATAGTAAGCGATGTTGGATCGACCGTGATGGAAGGCGTAACCGATGCCACTTTGTATTTCACCGTACAATAGACCGGATCGGTAGAAAGACTTGTCGTTGCACCGTTATACTTATATGTAGCCGACTCCGAAGCAATGTACATATAATATGTATTTCCGCTACGGTATTTTGCTAAACCTTCCGTCATGGGAGCAGCACTCACTTGGTTGGGACTTGACAATGTCCAATACGGAATAGTCTTTCCATTGAGCGACACCGTACCACTTCTTGAACCTGCACTTGGACCATATACTTTATTAGTGTATGTATGGATAGATGAAGCATTGGTACGTCCATACGACTGGCTGAGCATTATCTTGTTGGCAATTGCAGCCACACCTTGCGTTTTATTACAGTGCCAAAGAATGTAATCGGGAGTAGCGCCACTTGCGCCACCGAGACTGGTTGTTTTGAAACCATTGGAGGCGTTATAGCCCGAAGCACCGGTTTCATTTATTTTATAACCTACCGTCCAAGCAGTGTAACTGCCGTTGTGATGAGATGCATCGGTTGTATAACCGCCAGCAGCATACTCAAATTCACCTACCCAAAGAACGCTATAATCATCATCGAACGAGCAATATGAAGCATTAACAGGAACACGAATGGCTTCGTCAAATCTTGCTGTGATGGTAGTTGCGGACACAGTAACTTTGCTCAAAGCCATACGATACAAATATCCACCACTGCTGACAAATAGGTTGTTTTTCGTAACAGCAATTCCACCGGCATGACCGGTATATGCGCCACCGGTGGTGGTTTGCAAAATTACCTCTTTGATAAATTTGCCAGGGTTTCCCGTTACAGGATCGTTTTGCGTCATGTCAAGAATAAAAACAACCGAATTAGTATTGCCCGTGGTTAAATTTTCTTTCGGATCAACATAGCCGCACAAAAACATCCATTTTAAATCTTCCGAATAGTCAATGCCTTGTATCACCACATTTTGTCCTTTCAACAAACCGGGTTGCGTAAAACCAACGGACGACATTGTGCCATAACCATATTTATTAATATTGGTAGCATTATTGATGGTGGTAGTTTGGTTCTTTTTTATAGCCACTTGCGTATATTTCAAACCATAAACCGGTATAATAAACACCATTAATGCCATTGCTACAAACAGTTTCAAAGAAGGGAGAAACATAAAACTCCATAGTGTGGTTTTCATAGCTGATATTTTTAATTGGTTATTAATCAATAATTTGTAAATATTTTATGATAATAAGAGCAGAAATAATACTACAGTAAAACACCTATTTGATGAGGCAAATTTATAGTAAAAAAAGGAGATATGCAAAAAAATGTGCTTATATGTAAAATTGTACCACAAAAGGGCATCCACGCCGAATTATACACAAAAGCCACAAATGAGAACATTGCGCAGCATCCGCTCTTTTTTATTATCTTTGCAAAAATAATCAGACCACACAATGACCGAAATTAAAACGGAAATTTATCAAGATTCTGCCATTTTGGTAGGACTCATCACACCGCAACAAAATGAGGATAAAGCCACTGAATATTTGGACGAGCTGGCTTTTTTGGCTGAAACGGCAGGCGCAACGCCTATCAAACGTTTTTTGCAACGTTTGGATTATCCCAATCCCAAAACTTTTGTTGGGCAAGGCAAACTGGAAGAAATAAAAACCTACATTGCCGACAATGAATTTGAAGGTATGATTATTTTCGATGACGAATTGTCGCCTCTGCAACTCAAAAACATTGAAAAAGAACTAAAAATCAAAATATTAGACCGCACCAATCTCATTTTGGATATTTTTGCCAAACGAGCCCAAACAGCCTATGCCAAAACACAAGTGGCTTTGGCACAATACCAATATTTACTACCAAGACTCACCCGTATGTGGACGCACTTGGAACGGCAACGTGGCGGAATTGGTATGCGAGGTCCCGGTGAAACTCAAATAGAAACCGACCGCCGCATTATTTTAGACCGAATTTCAAAGTTGAAAAAAGACTTGATGCAAATAGATAAGCAGCAACAAACACAACGACGTAACCGCGGAAAAATGGTGCGAGTAGCACTAGTTGGCTACACTAACGTAGGGAAATCTACACTTATGAACGTGCTGAGCAAAGCCGACGTATTTGCCGAAAACAAACTTTTTGCCACTTTAGATACCACTGTCCGCAAAGTTATTATTGATAATTTGCCTTTTCTCCTGTCAGATACTGTGGGATTTATCCGCAAATTGCCGCACCACCTGATAGAATCGTTCAAATCGACATTGGACGAAGTGCGCGAAGCCGATTTGTTGGTACATATTGTCGATATTTCTCACCCGAATTTTGAGGAACAATACGAAATTGTCAATAAAACATTGTTGGAAATAAACAAATCGGAAAAACCAAGCATACTGGTATTCAATAAAATAGATGCTTTTACATACACGCCAAAAGAGATTGACGACCCTTCACCGCTACGACGGGAAAATTACAGCCTCGACGATTTGAAAAAAACATGGATGGCTAATCTGCAAGGCGACTGTGTTTTCATTTCTGCTCTCAATAAAGACAATCTTAACGAATTAAAAACGTTATTGTACAACAAAGTCAAGGAAATACATATTACGCGTTTCCCTTACAACGACTTTTTGTTTCAACATTATACGGATGAAGAATTATTATAACACAATCATAATCTGTTTGTTAGTTGTCTTTTGTTCGTTCAATGCGTTTGCACAAGAAAGCGACACCGAAATCATTGATATTGATGTCGTTGAACAATTTTTGCAACAGCAAACTGCCGGTAGCGGTATGGATTCACTTAGTAGCACCAATGTCGTAGAACAATCTTTACAACAAACCACCGCAGACACCACTACAACCGTTATCACTCAACCGAGTTTAACAGCAACGCCAGAAATAGAACTGCTTGACACTAACACTATTGACCGTTTTATTTCAAAAAAAGAAGCGGCTATTCTATATAGAAACGCAGTTAAACGCCGTGCACATAATCCGCTTTTCATGGATTGGGTGTTTCCTTACAATGATTTTCCTGACTGTTTCGAAACCAAAGAAGAAGCCTTGCGCACGATACAAAAAGGAGCACGACGATACATTCTTAAAAACGCCGCTGAACTTTTTACTTACGACAAAAACCAATTACCAAAATTAACGGATTTTACAAAAATAGAAGACGACCGTTCGAGTTTTGATGGTATTTCCGTCAGCAACAGAGTAAAAATAGAACACGAACCGATACAAATAAAGCTACCTAAACTCAGTCCTTGGCAAAAACGGGGACGCATTCAAATACAAGCGTCACAAAACTATATTTCGAGCAATTGGTACAAAGGCGGGGAAAGCAATATTTCAATACTAACACTCGCCAACGGGCGCATCAACTACGACAACAAAAAGAACATACAATGGGAAAATGCTTTGGAAATGAAGTTCGGTTTCAATAGCACAGGAAAAGACACGTTACGGAAAATACGCACCAATGAAGACGTTGTGAGGCTCAATTCGCGTTTGGGTATCAAAGCGTTCAGCACATGGTTCGCCACTGCCGACTTAGAATTTTCCACTCAATTTTTCAATACTTACGTTTCCAACAGCTACGAACGCACCACAGGTCCGCTGTCGCCTATACGCTTTTACGGCAGCGTGGGACTCAACTATAAATACAAAAAAATGCTATCGGTACTGATTGCACCGTTTTCTTACAAACTAACCGCTGTCGCCGATACTTCGAAAGCTGACGGTGTGAGAAGAAGTATCGCCGACAAACTTGGCATAGAAAAAGGCAAAAAAGCAAGTAACGAATTTGGTAGCCTCGTGAAAGTTGAATTCAACTATGCGTTTACGCGAGAAATCGAACTCGAATCAACGCTATCGCTTTACACCAATTACAAAGGAATAGAATTTGATTGGGAAGTTATTGGCAATTTTATGATTAACCGCTTCTTGAGCGCGCGTGTTTCGCTACGTCCGCGCTACGATTCCACGATTAAGTTACCAAATAATGAAAAACCAAAACTACAATTTAAGGAATTGATTAGTTTAGGATTTCACTACAATTTTTAGTACGCGTCCATTATCGGGACACTCTTCGAGCAATTTATGCGCCGATTTAAGCAGCACCGGATGAATCCATTTCGGGGCAATATCGCACAATGGCTCCAACACAAAACGGCGTTTTTCCATTTGAGGATGAGGTACGCACAATTCGAGAGTATTTATCACCGAATCGTCATAAGCCAGTATGTCAATATCAATAATTCTGTCGGAATAGGTTGCAACCGAATCGTTTTTCGTGCGACCGAGCCGATGTTCAATATCCTGTATCAAACGAAAGAGACGAAAGAGCGAACAGCTCGTTTCAACCTCTATCACTTGATTGATAAATAAATTTTCGGACGAAAATCCCCATGGTTCAGTTTGATACAATGCCGACTGCGCAACAATTTCGCCCACTTCTTGACGAATGAGTTCAATCGCTGCCTCCAAATGACGACGAGAGTCGCCCAAATTACTTCCCAAACAGAGAAAAGTTCGAGCCATAGACGCCGTTAGGCTATTAACGACCGGTAGGCTTCGGCAGTGAGCAACGTTTCCGTTTCTGCCATATTTTTCACACGGATTTTCACCATCCAGCCTTCGCCATAAGGGTCGGAATTGACTAATCCGGGTTGGTCTTCCAACAATGGATTTGCCTCAAGCACTTCACCCGACACAGGCAGAAAAAGGTCACTAACGGTTTTTACAGCTTCTACTGTACCAAAGGTTTCACCTGCATTCAATGTTTCGCCTACGGTTTCGATTTCTACAAACACAATTTCACCCAATTCGCTCTGAGCAAAATCGGTAATGCCAACATAGGCACAATCGCCTTCAAGACGAAACCATTCGTGGTCTTTCGTATACTTTAGATTGGTTGGAATATTCATAAAACAAACATTATTAATAAGTTAATAAATTGAGATTATAAAACATAAAACGTACTTTTAGTTAGTACGACCCGGGTAAAATTCGAGTGCCTTTTGCAACAGTATCAGCGATTTACGAAGATCTTCCTTATCGAGTGCATAAGCTATTCGAACTTCATCGCGACCATTTTCGCGCGTGCTGTAAAAACCGGTTGCAGGAGCCATCATTACCGTCTGTCCTTCGTATTCAAAATCGGACAGCAACCACGAGCAAAACTTATCAGAATCGTCAATAGGCAGACGTGCCACCGTGTAGAACGCTCCCATCGGTATAGGCGAATAAACACCCGGAATACGATTTAAACCATCAATTAAGAATTTACGACGCTCCACATACTCATTGTACGTGTTCAGCAAATATTCCTCCGGTGCATCCATAGAGGCTTCAGCTATTATTTGACCAATCAACGGGGGTGAAAGTCGTGCTTGACAGAATTTCATCACATTTTCGCGCACTAATTTATTTTTGCACACCAATGCGCCGATACGAATACCGCACTCGCTGTAACGTTTTGAAACGGAATCGACTAAAATAACGTTATTCTCAATATTGTCCAAGTGAAACGCCGAAATGTAGGGCGCTCCCGTATAGCAAAATTCGCGGTACACTTCGTCGGAAAAAAGGAATAAATCGTATTTTTTTACCAAATCACGTATCTGGTTCATCTCCTTGCGGGTGTAAAGATAGCCTGTCGGGTTGTTGGGATTGCAAATGAGAATGCCCTTCGTTTTTTCCGTAATCAGTTTTTCAAATTCGCTGATAGGCGGCATCGCAAAACCCTCTTCAATAGACGACACCACCGGACGCACTATCACACCGGCAGCTATGGCAAATGCCGTATAATTGGCGTAAGCAGGTTCAGGCACAATAATTTCGTCGCCGGGATCCAAGCAACTCATAAACGCAAACTGCACCGCCTCCGAACCGCCCGTCGTAATAATGACATCTTCCACACTCACATCAATATTGTACTTGCTGTAATAGTTCACCATCTTCATACGCAAGCTTTTAAATCCATCGCTGGGACTGTATTCAAGCACTTTACGGTCGATAGTGCGAAGAGCGTCTAGCGCTACTTGCGGCGTTTCCAAATCGGGCTGACCGATGTTCAAATGGTACACTTTCACTCCGCGCGCTTTCGCTTTTTCTGCCAATGGTGCCAATTTTCGAATAGGCGATTCCGGCATCAATTTTCCACGTTCTGATACTTTAGGCATATTTTTTAGAATAAAATTTATATTTGTAATTCTATTTTGTTTTTTATTGATAAATGCGCAATTTGTCGGTGCCGTACGGATATACTTTGTAACGCCGCAGCGGATATTTTGCAGGTCCTTGAGACGGCATTCCCGTGCCATAACCGACATCAAATTTAGAGCCACAAACCGAACAAACCGCCACTCCCGACATATCCACCGCTACACGCACATCGCGCTTTATTTCGTACGGACAAGCCATATCGAAAGCTACAAAATTATCATCAAAGCTCCGAAACACCACAATGCCACCGTAACCTAAATATTGAAAGGCACTTTTGGGCTCCACAAACTCTTTGAAACCGCCAATCACATTCAGTTCGGGTGCATCGCTCATAATTACTATGTCCAACACTACCGGCATATCGGGAATTGGCGATATGTAATTATTTTCGCACGCAAAACAGAATGCTGCCAACACAATAAAGACTACTATTTTTGCACACTGTTTCATAACTTATCAACCAATTTTTGCAAGCCTATGCCATGCGAACCTTTTATTAAAATTGCCATATCTTTCAACGGATTTTCAGCTAAAAACGCCGTCAAATCAGCCACATCGGCAAACGCCGGAAATTCTGAGCCTACCTTGGCAAAACATTTCCCAACTAAAAAAACAGCATCAAAATGCGCTTGTCGAAGAAAATCGACCACTGCTCTATGCTCCGCATCCGACTGGTTGCCCAACTCCAACATATCGCCCAAAATTACCGCTTTTTGAGGAAAATCCATCTCTTGAAAATTCCTTAACGCCGCATCCATACTCGTAGGATTGGCATTGTAAGCATCAACCACTAACGTATTATGTTCAGTTACAAGCAGTTGTGAACGATTATTTTGCGGCACATAGCTACTCAACACCACATTAATATCAACTGCCGACACTCCAAAATAACGTCCCACCGCTATAGCCGCCATCATATTTGCCGCATTATATGTGCCTATAAAATGTGTCAAAACATGGTGCCTTTTCGTCTGCCCGCACTCTGTCCAACTCAAAGACAAATAAGGCGAGTTGGCTTCTACACGACCGCTAACGAAAGTTGAATCCGTTTCAACACCGTATGTTACCGTTTCTATGCCGTCCGATATTCGCTTTAAGCATTCCACATTTTCGTTGCGAAAAATGATGCCGCCCGTTTGACGAAGATAATCGTACAACTCCCCTTTAGTAGCCAATACGCCTTCGAATGAGCCAAAACCCTCAAGGTGCGCCTTCCCGATATTAGTGATTAATCCGAAATTCGGTTGAGCAATATTGACCAAAGCGTTGATTTCGCCGAGATGATTTGCCCCCATTTCTATCACCGCCATAGTATGAGAAGAATTGAGCCGAAGCAGCGTGAGCGGCACACCTATATGATTATTGAGATTGCCTTGCGTATAAAGCACCTTGTATTTCTTTTGCAACACACAAGCAATCAATTCTTTAGTGGTTGTTTTACCATTCGTTCCCGTAATACCGATGACGGGAATTTTCATCTGCTTACGATGATAAGCAGCCAAACGTTGCAGCGTATCCAACACATCGGAAACCAGCATAAAACGGTCATCAATGGCATATTGCGCTTCATCAACTACAGCGCGATAGCAACCTTTTTGTAACGCCGACAAAGCAAAAGTATTGCCATTAAAATTGTCACCTTTTAAAGCAAAAAACAGCGACCCGTCAGGACATTCACGACTATCAGTCGTTACTGTCGGATGCTGCAAAAATATCTCGTATAATTTTTCAATCGTCAAATCCACAATCAAAAATTTTCATCCACAAAAGTAATACTTTTTATCTTTTTGCACGACAAATCGTAAATTAATCGCTGTTTTATTTGTATTAAACAATAATTTTAGGAAAAAGGCAACAGCGAAAAAACGTAAATTCATAGCTCAATAATATCGAATTAGAGCACATCCAACAACTCTTTGAGTGCGAAAAATTGTGGCACATCATCGGGTACTTCCTTGCGATGAGGATTGAAAAACAGAGCGGAAATACCTGCATTACGCGCACCAACTATATCCGAATCGTAGCTATCGCCTATCATCAAAACTTGGCAAGGCGTTATGCCATTCACTTTTAGAGCGTATTCATAAATGGCTTTATTAGGTTTAAGGCTACCTACATCTTCCGACAATACCACATGGGCAAAAAAAGGTTCCAATCCGCTTTTGCGTAACTTTTTGTATTGCACTTCGCAAAAACCGTTGGAAATAATGGAAAGAGTATATTTTGTTCGTACATAGCGCAATAGTTCCATCGCATCGGGCAACAACCGATTTTGTTCGGTAGTATAGTGTAAAAAATCGACAGCCATAGACGAAGCAAAACTTTCGGGCGCACCTACTTGTCGCAACGGATAAGCAAACCGTTCCACGCTTAAAAATTCTTTAGTTATTTCACCGCACGTATATTGTCGCCACAACTCCAAATTTTTCGGTGAGTAGATAGTGAAATAGCTGTCGAAACTGTCAAACCAACGCTCTAATTCGTATTTTTCATACATTATTTGATGGGCAATGTAGGCATTTCCTTTAAAGTCCCACAACGTATCATCCAAGTCGAAAAAAAGATGCGTAATACCCTCAAATTGAGCACTATCAAAAGAGTTTAACGAAGATGGTGTAACATTTGGCAAAACAGACATCAATCCACCTCCACCACCAAATAGTTAGACACACTCCAAAAAGCCTTTTTATCAAGGATTTCTATCACATATTGTCCATCAACTTTCTCCAAACTATAAGAATTTTTAGGATGAGTGGTCAATATTCTTGCTTTTTTGGCGTAAAGTGGCACACGGTTCAAATTGCGCGCATCCACTTTTACAAAATAATCTTTGTTAAAATCACTTTGCAGCACCTTGCGATTTGCAAACAGACCGCTTTCGGAGATGATTTTTTGCTCTTTCAGTTCTTTGCGCGTACCAAATACATACCAAGCCGTATGAATGGTTTCATCTTGTTCGCTGATAATTTGCTCTTTGTTGGCAACCTCTTTGGAAAGATTGTCCACATCCGACTGCAAGCCTTGTATAGAAATTTCCTGTTGAACAATCAACTCGTCTTTTTTAGCCAATTCCTGTTCGAGTTGCTGTATTGAAATCACCTTTTCCTCCAAATCTTTGTTAAGTTGCTCCAATTTTTTCTGAAGTTCCTTGAGATTAAGGTCGCTGTTTTTCAGTTTTTTATTCAATGCGGCAATTTCACGACTGTTTTTCGACAGAATTTGGCTCACCAACTCAATGTTGCGATTAATGCGATCGCGTTGATTCACCTCTATGCCTTCCGTAGTATTTTGCATGGAAAGATAGCCTTCTATCTCCTTGATTTTGTCTAAGTTGTCTTCAATTTCATTCATTGTGGCAAAATAGCCGTTAATTTCTTTTTCTATTTGCGATTTCATCATCAGTAATGAATCGTTTTGACGCCGCAAATCATCCGCTTCCGAAGAGAAAAACGAACAGGAAGTCATTAAAAATAAGACCGATACACAATAAAATAGACGTTTCATAATATTAAAAATTTAATTGTTATTTTTCCATTCCGGCAACCACAATCACAAATTCGCCTTTCGGCGGCACTTCTGTAAAGTGATTTTTCAATTCTTGGAGCGTTCCACGACACGTTTGTTCAAATTTTTTGGAAATCTCGCGCGAAACCGAAGCTTTTCGCTCCGCTCCAAACACTTCAATAAACTGTTCCAAAGCTTTGAGCAATCGAAAAGGCGATTCGTAGAAAATCATGGTGCGCTCTTCCGTTGCCAGCCGTTCCAAACGGGATTGTCGCCCTTTTTTTTGCGGTAAAAATCCTTCAAAACAAAAGCGATCGCTCGGCAAACCCGAATTGACCAATGCTGGCACAAATGCCGTAGCACCGGGCAAACACTCTACTTCCACACCTTGCTGTGTTGCTAAACGTACCAGCAAAAACCCCGGGTCGGATATAGACGGCGTACCCGCATCGGAGACTAACGCAATAGTTTGTCCCGCCTCTAAACGCTCCACCACCTTTTTTACCTTTTGATGTTCGTTAAATTTATGGTGCGACGCCATTGGCGTTGTAATATCGTAATGCTTCAACAAAAAAGCGGTAGTGCGTGTATCTTCAGCCAAAATTAAGTCCACTTCTTTGAGCAAACGCACCGCCCGAAAAGTGATGTCCTCCAAATTTCCGATGGGTGTCGGCACCAAATAGAGTTTTCCTTCCATTTTTTATAAATAGCGCCGTTGCAGCAAATCCATAAAATCAGCCACATTGGCATCCGCTTCGTCCCACTTAAATTTTTGGGCAATATAAGCTTGAGCAGCTTCCATGCTGTCCATATTATCGAAATCGGAAATTGCCTGACTCATCTGTTCACCGTTACCCTCAAATAGTTCGCGTTGAAAACGAAAGCGATCGGCTATACTGATAGCGGATTTCAATTCCGTAATCTTTTGATGCTCAATCACTGATGCTACACGGTCGCCATTGGTTGACAAATTTTCCAAAACGGAAGTCGTCTTTTTGATAGTCTCTGCCAAAATAACTTTAGATTCCGATTGTGGCGGAATTACTTCTTTTTCTTTCTCTTTTTCTTTGGCTACAACTTTTCCCGTTTGTTTTTCGCCCTTTTTCGGTTCTTGAACAGTTTCAATCGGCTGAGGTTTTTCAGCTTTTGGTTGTGGTTCAACAACCACCTTCTCAGGCTGTGGTTTTTCCTTCAATTTCGCTAGTTGGTCGAGGCACTTCGTAAGGTTTTTCGATTTCTCTAAAGCCATTTCCATCAACGGTTTTGGAAACGTATCCAACTCCGCAAAACCTTTTGTCAATGAAATAATTTCAGTAATTTCCTTTTCTATGAGAATAATCAGCGTTTCTTTTGTCATAATTCAATCATTTTTTTATTATCTTTGCGGAACGTATTTAAATGCAAAGATACTACTTTTTAAGAAAACTATATTCATATTGAGGAGAATAATTTTTAGCTCCTCGCAAGAGGTTTTTTACACATGATTTTTTTTGAATCCAACATCAACTTTTCAAAAAAGCGCGGCAGTATCGAAGTCATTTGCGGTTCGATGTTTTCCGGAAAGACGGAAGAGCTTATCCGTCGGCTCAAACGCGCCAAAATAGCCAAACAACGTGTAGAGATTTTTAAACCCTGCGTTGACACTCGCTATTCGGAAACGGACGTAGTAAGCCACGACCAAACCAGCATACAATCGACACCGGTAAATTCGTCGCAAAGTATTTTGTTGATGGCAAACGATGTGGACGTTATCGGTATTGACGAAGCGCAATTTTTCGACGACGGTTTGGTAGATGTTTGTAACAGTTTGGCTAACAGCGGTTATCGCGTTATTGTTGCAGGTCTCGACATGGACTTTCGCGGTGTTCCCTTTGGACCGATGCCTTACCTAATGACCGTAGCCGATGATGTAACAAAAGTGCACGCCATTTGTGTTCGCTGCGGTTCGCCCGCTTATGTATCGCACCGTTTGGTAGCCGGAGAAAAACAGGTACTTTTGGGTGAAACGGACAAATACGAACCTATTTGCCGACAATGTTTTAATTCTTTAAGCGAAAACGAATTATGAAACTTTTCATAAAAAACATTTTTCCCGTTTTTCTGGGTTGCCTAATTAGTATGCCAATCGCTATGGCTAACGATTTGTTGAAAGAAATTACAGCCAACCGCCTGAAAGTGCCGAAAACGGGCATTATTCGTCCCATGAACGATGGTTCAGCCTACGCTACGGTAAGTGCCGACAAAAAAAGCATTATTATTGTCGAGTTTGCGAAAGGCACAACGCGCGACACTCTCTTCTCAGTTGAAAAAATAGAAAATTGTCCTCTAAAAACCATCGAAGGCTTTGAAATGAACGAAACGGAAACACGTTTACTGCTCCATTCCGATATAAAAAAAATCTATCGGCGCTCGTTCACCACTACTTACTATCTTTACCATATCGCCCGAAAAACATTTGAACCGCTTTCGGAATACGGCGACCAACAACAAATGGCATCTCTGTCGCCCAACGGCAGAATGGTGGCATTTGCACGCGATAACAATCTCTATCTCAAAAAGTTAGATTACGACACGGAAAGTGCCATTACCACCGACGGCGAATTTGGGAAAATAATTAACGGCACGCCTGATTGGGTTTACGAAGAAGAATTTTGCAATATCAGACTGTTTGAGTGGAACAAAAGCAGCGAATTACTGGCTTTTTTGCGGTTTGAAGAAACGGCTGTGAAAAATTTTACTTTCCAATGGTTCACCAACGATTATCCGACTTTGAAAAGTTACAAATATCCGCGTTCAGGTGGCGACAATTCTCATATCAGCCTTATGGTTTACGATGTCGGAAACAGAACCACCAAACAGATGGATGTAGCACCAAAAAATGAAGATTTTTACATTCCTGTCTTCTATTGGACGAATACAGACGACAACTTAGCGGTAGTGCGCCTCAATCGCAGTCAAAACCATCTCAATCTGTTGTCCGTAAATGGTCGTTCGGGAGTAAGCAAACTGATTATCAGCGAAAAAAGTAACACCTACATCGACTACAAAAATTACACGAAACTACATTTCAACACAGACAACAGTTTTGTTTGCTTACAGGAAAAAGACGGCTACCGTCACCTCTACCTTTACAATGCCAACGGAACATTATTGCAACAATTAACATCGGGAGAATGGGACGTAACGGACTTTTACGGTTACGATGAAACAACAAAAACCGTCTATTACCAATCAGCTGCATCATCGCCTCTGTGCCGTCAAATAGAAAAATGCGATACAAAAGGAAAACGCACCGTTCTATCGGGGACGGAAGGTTTTAACAAAGCTGTTTTTAGTTCCGATTTTAACTATTACATTGAAACATTCAGCAACACAACCACGCCCGATAGAGTTTCGGTAAAAACGGAAACAGGAAAACTATGTCGTACCATCACCACCAATAGCGATTTGGCAACTAAATACGCTCAACTGCAAGTACCGCAAAAAGAATTTTTCCAATTCACCACTTCCGAAGGCATTACGCTAAACGGCTGGGTAGTGAAACCTGCCAACTTTGATGCTTCGCGACGCTACCCGTTGCTACTGATGCAGTATAGCGGTCCAAGTTCGCAAGAAGTGCTTGACAAATGGCACGTTGGTTGGGAAAGCTATTTGGCACAAAACGGAATTGTAGTCGGCTGTGTGGACGGTCGCGGTACTGATGCGCGCGGAACACTCTTCCGCACTGCCACTTATGGAAATTTGGGAGAATTGGAAGCCAAAGACCAAACAGAAGCGGCACGCTATTTCGCTAAGCAAGACTACATAGATAGCAGTAGAATAGGTATTTGGGGATGGAGCTACGGCGGATTTACTACGCTTTACGCCATGACCAATAAAAGCGGTATGTTCAAAGTCGGCATTGCTGTTGCGCCGGTAACGGACTGGATGCTTTACAACACCGCCTACACGGAACGTTTTATGAACCGTCCTCAGGAAAACGACAAAGGTTACACACAATCCAACCTTTTAGATAAAGCGAAAGATTTGCAAGGACACCTTTTGATAATACACGGGACAGCCGATGACAACGTGCACATGCAAAACACGCTACTCTTTACCGACAAACTGACAGAAGCCGGCATACAATTTGAAATGCAGCTTTACACCAACAAAAATCACAGCATTTTGGGCGACAAAACCCGATTGCATCTCTATACACGCATGAGCGAATTTTTATTTAAAAACTTATAAAACAATTAAACAATGAAAATCAAAAAAAACTACACGTTACCGATTATTATGATGTTCGCACTCTTTTTTATGATTGCGTTCGTCACAGGATTGCAGAATCCAATGGGTATTATTATTAAAAATCAGTTCGGAACCAGTAACTTCCTTTCACAGTTGGGCAATGCTGCCAACTTTATTGCGTATGCCTTTATGGGCATTCCTGCCGGACTTCTACTTCAACGCATTGGTTACAAAAAAACGGCTCTGACCGCCATTGCTGTAGGATTTATAGGCGTAGGAATTATCTATTTTTCCGGCATACTGTGCAGTTTCGGTGTTTATTTGAGTGGAGCGTTTGTATCCGGTTTTTCCATGTGTATGCTCAATACAGTGGTCAACCCCATGTTGAACACTTTGGGCGGTGGCGGAAATAAAGGTAACCAACTTATTCAATTCGGCGGTGCGCTAAATTCTATCGGAGCTACCATCGTACCCGTGCTTTTAGGCGCATTGATGGGTAACGTCGCCCAAGCGCAAATTTCCGATGCTGCACCGGCACTCATTGTTGCAATGGGAATATTTATTGCCGCATTTTTAGTTCTCTTCTTTATGGAAATTCCCGAACCGAACATTGAACAAATTACCACCGAACTTCCGGCGAAAAAATACGGTGCGCTTTCGTATCGCCACTTTGTATTCGGTATTATCGCCATTTTCATTTATGTCGGAGTTGAAGTCGGCATTCCTAACATAACCAATCTATTTATGACCACCGACTTAAACATTGACCCCACAACGGCAGGAACAGTTGTCGGTACTTATTGGTTTCTTATGCTGATAGGTCGATTAATAGGAGCTTCTGTCGGAGCAAAAGTTTCCAGCAAAACTATGTTAACTTTCACAACTTCGGTGGCTTTAATACTAGTTCTTTTAGCCATATTCTGCCCCGAAGTACAAGTAACCATGCCCGTATTCATCAAATCGGACATCTCCGTTGGATTAGCTTCCGTGCCATTGAATATTTTATTCCTGATAATGTGCGGTTTATGCACTTCGGTAATGTGGGGAAGCATTTTTAATTTAGCCGTAGAAGGTTTAGGAAAATATACAGCCACAGCATCGGGCATTTTCATGGTAATGGTGTGCGGTGGTGGAGTTTTGCCACTTATACAAGGTGCAATAGCCGACTATCAAGGCTTCTTAAACAGCTTCTGGGTCATCTTCATCGGCATCGCATACATTCTGTGGTATGCACTTGTCGGGTCTAAAAATGTTAGTAAAAATAGTGTAACCAAATAATTTAATACTGAAAAAAATGGAAAAACCTTATGTTGTAGGCATCGACATTGGCGGTCAGACCGCAAAAATCGGAATCGTTAATGCACACGGTGAAATTTTGGCACAAACCGTCATTCGCAGCGACCAACACACCGATGCCGATTTGTTCATTCAATCGCTTTGTGAAACCATCAAAAACTTGGCTGCTGCCAACAAAATAGAGCTATCGCAACTACGCGGTATCGGAGTTGGCGCACCCAACGGCAACTATTATAAAGGCACCATAGAATGCGCCGTCAATCTGAAATGGGGCGGAAATCGTCTTATTCCCTTTGCCGAAATTATGTCCAAAACTATCGGCATACCGGTAGCACTTACCAACGATGCCAACGCTGCAGCAATGGGTGAAATGACCTACGGAGCAGCCCGCAATATGAAAAACTTCATTATGATAACGCTTGGAACGGGCGTTGGAAGCGGCATTATCATCGATGGTAAAGTTCTGTATGGACACGACGGATTTGCCGGCGAACTCGGTCATACCACCATAGTACGCGAAAACGGACGCGCATGCAGTTGTGGCAAAAACGGCTGTCTGGAAGCCTACACCTCTGCAACAGGCGTAGCACGCTCAGCACGCGAAGTGCTCGAAACAACTACAAGAAAAAGTCTTTTGCGCAACCTGCCGATAGAAAGTATTTCGTCGAAAGATGTCAGCGAAGCGGCGCTACAAGGCGATTCCGTGGCTTTGGAAATATTTGACTTCACAGGTAAAATGCTCGGCGAAGCTTTTGCCGATTTTGTAGCGTTCAGCTCACCCGAAGCTATCATACTTTTTGGCGGTCTTACTAAATCGGGCGACCTGATAATGAAGCCGATAGTGGAAAATATGGAAAAGAATTTACTACCGCTTTGGCGCGGGAAAATAAAAGTTCTCTTTTCGCAACTTAAAGAATCGGATGCTGCCATTTTGGGTTCAAGCGCATTGGCATGGGATTTATAAAACACAAATATGAAACTGACAAACGAATGGTTTAGTGCTGCTGCCGAAGCCGAAAACGGTTCACCGATTTTTATTTCCGGTAGGGATAAAATGAACAATTTCCGTCTCAGTAAAAAATACAACGAGCGCGTAGAAATCTACTGGAAATACGAACCGCACTACAACGGAATGCCTTCGGACGAAGACGGCAAGTTGATGAACAGAGTGCTGGAAGTTTTACAACCGGCTTTTGAAAAAAATCAGCTTGCAATACTTACAGGCATCTACACCGGCGACAGTGAACGCACACTCGTTTTCTACACACGCTCCACTAACGCTTTCCAAGAAACGCTCAACACCGCTTTGCGCAATTTTGAGCAACTTCCTTTAACGCTTTATGTGGAAAATGATGCGAATTGGAACGAATATCAGGAAATGTGCGAAATAAAACCATTTGCGGAATAGAGAAAAAATATCTATTTTTGTCATTATATGCAACAGTATCCATCCATAGTATTAGAAAATGCGGTAAATGAATTTGCTAAATTACCCGGCATTGGACGGAAAACAGCTTTGCGATTAGCACTCTTTTTGCTCAAACAAAAAGACGAAGATGTGGAACTATTCGGCAACACTATGATTGAACTGAAAAAATCTGTCCATTTTTGCCGAACGTGCCACAATATTTCCGATTTTGACGAATGCGAAATATGCGCCGACCCGAATAGAGATAAAACTACTGTTTGTGTGGTAGAAAGCATTAAAGATGTGATGGCAATAGAAAACACCAACGCCTACAAAGGTGTTTATCACCTGCTTGGGGGGCTTATTTCGCCCATGAACGGCATAGGACCAAACGATTTGGAAATTGCTTCGTTGGTGGAACGCATAGCAAACAATGAGATAAAGGAAATTGTTTTGGCACTCAATCCGAACATGGAAGGCGACACAACATGTTTTTTTATTTATCGCAAATTAGTCGATTTCGACATAAAAATAACTACAATAGCCCGCGGTGTAGCCATTGGCGACGAATTGGAATATGCCGATGAGATAACCTTGGGGCGCTCCATAATCAACAGAATTAATTATTCGGGATAATACTTTTTATATGAAAACATCTCTCAAACCGGCAATTGCGTTTTATTACGCTATTTATGTCGTAACACTTATCATTGCAGCTATCGGAAGTTTTTACGCACCCGCCACACCTTGGGTTGCTGCCGACCCCGCTGTAGTAAAAACTATTTACTCTCTATTAATCTTATATCTGCTCATTTCCATTCCTTTTTCCCTTAAATGGCTGAGCAACAGTAGCAAAAAAGTAAAAAAACTAACTGACGCAAACGAAAAAATAAAACGTTACAGACGTAACATTTGTATCGTTTTGGGCATCACCGCATTTGGACTGATTGCCAGTTTACTTTGCTTTTACCTCTTTAAAGAAACATCGTTTATCTATATGGCAGGAATTGAAATCATTGCGTTGTTGTTTTGCAAGCCAACAGAGAAAAAAATGATTGCCGACCTGTTTACAGACGAAATAGACGAAACAACTGACCAAAACACGACACCGGAAACCGACGAACCGATTGAAAAAAACACTAAAAACGAATAAATATGATTATTGCAGTAGATTTCGACGGAACAATTGTGGAACACGACTATCCCGCTATTGGGAAACCTATTCCTTTTGCGATTGACGTACTGAAACGTCTTCAGGAGGAGTGTCATCACCAACTCATATTGTGGAGTGTACGCGAAGGTGACCTACTTGACGAAGCCGTGGAATATTGCCGCCAAAACGGGTTGGAATTTTACGCCGTAAATAAAAATTACCCCGAAGAACAGCCTACGGACGGTGCCTCGCGCAAACTTAACGCCAATTTGTACATTGACGACCGCAATGTGGGCGGTTTACCGGATTGGGGAGTTATTTATCGCATGATAAAATTTGGAGAATCCTTCAATGATGCTTACGCAAACAACGATATGGTACCTCCAAAAAAGAATTTTTTTCAGAAGTTGTTCAAACTATAAAAACAAAAAACTATGCTGCAACGTATTCAAACAATCTATCTTACAATTGTGGTTATTTTGTCCACCATTACGTTTTTCTTGCCCGTTCTCTCTTTCACCAATGGAGCGGAAGCCTATCAATTGGATTATTCCGGACTGTCGCAATTACAAGGTGAAGAATTCGTACGAATAGATTCGGCGTGGGCTTTGACAATCTTCATGGCAATAATTCCTATCATAGCAATAATCACCATTTTTCTTTACAAAAAACGGCTGGTGCAAATTCGGCTATGTGTGTTCAACATCATTTTGATGTTGGGTTTTTACGTTATGCTTTACATTAATGCAACATTTATAAAATCGCAATTGGGAGAAGGTACGGAACTATTTCTCCAATATACCAATGCCTTCCCGTTGGTGTGCGCCATACTCTCCTACTTGGCTCTGCGCGCCATTGGCAAAGACGAAGCGTTAGTATATGCTGCTGACCGTTTGCGATAACTTAAAAAAACAATGATGAAGGCGAAATCCTTGATAGTATTAGTAGTAGCCTTATTGGCAGGTTGTGCCAGCACCAAGCCCGACCCCAATTTGCCCGAATGGGTCAAAAATAGGGTTTCCGACCCTTACTACTATATCGGCGTAGGCTATGCGCCCAAGGAAAAGAATTCCACCGCCCACTACGATTACGCCTCAAAAGCTGCCCTGAATGATTTGGCAACAGAAATTTCGGTCAATGTAGATGCTTCTACGCTGTTAGTTACAGTCGATACCGACAAACAAACAAAAGACAATCTTTCTTCTATCATACAATCTCGTGTGCGTCAAGATATTGAAGGCTACGAAAAAGTAGCTTCGTATGAAAATCGGCAAGGATATTGGATATACTACCGTTTGTCGAAAAGCCAATACGCTGCCACACAAGCCCAAAAACGGCAGTTAGCCACCAATAAAGCCGACGACTATTACGCCACCGCTGTAGAAGCTGAACGGCGAAAAGAAATTAAAGCGGCTATTATTGCTTACGCCAAAGCCTTAGATGCCGTAAAAGCCTACTTCAACGACAATATCACCATTGTGTCGGAAGGGAAATCCATCAGCTTAATACCTGCTGCGCACACCAAAATTTACGATTTGCTGAACAGTATCGACATTGCACCGTTGCAAAACAGCATCATTTGTAATATCGGCGATGGCATTTCCGAAAAAGATTTGGGCTGCAAAGTTACCATGCACGGCGAACCCATTGCCCAATTTCCAATTGCTGTCAACTATTCAGAAAGAGCCATTTCTACCACCAGCCTCCACACCGACAATAAAGGTAAAATAGCTTTTTCCATTCCCTACATACGGAGTAAAAAACCAACAGAAACCGTAACTTTCAACATCGACAAAAACGCTATTCTTTTAGAATCGGCTGTTGATTTCACCATTCGCCGATGGCTGTCCGCTACTCCCACAAAAACGGCGATTGTAGAAATAATTATACAAAAACCTAATATTTACATTACCTCCGACGAACGCAATTTTGACGTGCCCGTTACTCAAAACAACCTGAAAACGGCTTTTCACACCTTTTTGGTCAAAGACGGCTATTCCGTTGCTCAATCGCCCGAAGACGCCGACTGCATACTAAACATAAAGGCACGCACCATGCAAAAAAGCTTCGGAAACGGTATGTACACGGCTGCTCTCAATGTGCAAATCACACTATCGAAAAAAGGAAAAATCATATACAATCGTAATTTAGGAGAGATAAAAGGAGTTCAACTCACACCTAAACAAGCCGGATTGGAAGCCTACAAAGAAGCTGTGCGGCAAGTGGAAGTACGCCTTTACCGCGAATTACAAGAAGCACTTTACAAATAATGAAACTACGTAACATACAAATATTTGGGCTAATATTGCTCCTCCTGATGACGGGATGCGCTTACCGCAAAGCCGCCAAGCAAGGCGCAAAGTACGAACAAGCGGGAATGTACGGTGCGGCGGTTGACAAATACCTTTATTCGCTCAGCAAAAAAGGCAACTACATTGATGCTCGTATCGGTTTGATGCGTGCTGCAAAAATTTATCAAGAACAATTGGAGAACAAAATAGAAAGCAGTTATTCCTCGCTCAACGATGATGAAGTGGTCGATAATTACCTGATACTGGACAATTTACGCAAAAAAGCCGCACCTTTCCAAGTGGAAATCACCATTTCGCCACGCACACAGGGACAATATGCAGAATCTAAAAACAGATTTTTGATAACGCACTACAAAGAAGCCCAACAAAACCTTGACAATGAAAATTTCGGTGCTGCGGAAAAACATTTGGAAGCTATTATCAATGTGGACCCTACTTACGAAAACGCATGGGAATTGCTCGTTATCAGCAAATGTGAACCTATTTACCGAACAGGAAAAAATTTGATGGCTTATCAAAAATACCGCTCTGCTTACTACCAATTTCAAAAAATACTCAACATCAGTCAAACTTACAAAGACACACGGGAATTGAAAGACGAAGCACTCGAAAAAGGTATGCTGACCATCGCGTTTTTGCCTGTGAACAATCAATACCGCTATCTCAGTTTTTATAATTCCATAGTCAACGATACGAAACAAAGAGTGCAGAAAGCTAACAATCCTTTTGTGAAGATTGTTAATTTAGACAACACGCAGCAAATGCTCGACGAACAACGCCGTGCCATGCAATACGGTCTCGAACTCAGAACGGGAGCCATCATTCCCGTAAGGGCGCATCTCTTGCTCAGTATCGAAAATCCGAAACTCAACGTATCGACTATGCAAACCATTAAAAAGAAAGGATTTATAAAAGAAGAGCTACCCAACAAAACCATTAAATACCACAAAGTCTATTACAACGAATATTCGCGCTCACAAACTTACAGATGCACTTTTCTGTACGATTTGCGCTCCGTAGAAAGCGGACTGATTTTGCTTTCGGGTTCGTCCACGGCTACCAGCGCCGACAATATACATTATGCCTATTGCGAAGGTAAAGATAACGCCAATTTACTGTCAGGAACGTGGGAAAAGCAAAAATCGCCCTTCGACCCAAATGTTGACAAAGTAAACGATTCTTTCATTTCTCGCACTTCTATGCAGATGCTGGTCAAAAGCAGGCGCACCCTAAAATCGGAACAAGAAATGCAGCAAATGCTGGTTAATAAAATTTCCGGCGAAATCTCTACACGACTACTCAACTATAACCCTGAATAAAACAAATTTTTAGAACAAATTATAATCAACACACAATGAAACAATTAGAAAAACTTTTTGAACAACATTTACACGAAAAATCAACTCATATAGAAGAATTACCTTCTTCGGGAAGTAATCGGCGCTATTTCCGATTGACCAACAAAAACCATTCGTTGATTGGCGTAAAAGGCACATCGGTAGGCGAAAACAAAGCATTTATGGCAATCGCTAAGCACTTCTATTCCAAAGAATTGCCTGTTCCAAAGGTGTATAACCACAGCAGCGATTTTATGTTCTACCTTCAAGAAGATTTGGGTGATGAAATTCTTTTTAAAGCTACCGAAAAAGGTCGTTTGTGCGGTTCGTTCGACAAAAATGAGCGAAAATTGCTTTGCGATGCCATCTATCAGTTGCCGTCTTTTCAATTTGTCGGAGCTGAAGGTTTGGATTTCTCCATTTGCTACCCACAACCCGAATTTGATGAACGAATGATTTCGTTCGACCTCAACTATTTCAAATACTGTTTTCTCAAAGCTACAGGATTGGATTTCAGCGAAATAGAATTGGAAGACGATTTTCGGAAAATGTCCGAAGTTCTGATGCGTAATTTCTCTGCCACTTTCCTCTATCGCGATTTCCAATCGCGTAACGTAATGTTGAAAGACGGTAAACCCTACTATATCGATTTCCAAGGTGGACGCAAAGGTCCTATTTACTACGATGTGGCTTCGTTTATATGGCAAGCCAAAGCCAACTATTCGGACGAGTTGCGCGAAGAATTGCTGCAAACTTACCTAACGGCATTGCGGAAATATATGCCTGTAGATGAAACCTATTTTAGAAAGCAATTGCGCCACTTTGTGCTGTTCAGAACTCTGCAAGTGCTTGGAGCTTACGGATTCCGTGGCTATTTCGAGAAAAAACCGCATTTTTTGCAAAGCGTGCCTTATGCTATCGATAACCTGCGCAGTCTGCTTCAAGAGCCGTTTGAAGAATATCCCTACCTGTCGAAATTATTGACGGAACTGACCAATATGCGCCAATTTTCGGAGTTCAGCCTTGAACAGAAGTTGGAAGTACGCATTTACAGTTTTGCCTACAAAAAAGGCATTCCCAACGACATTAGCGGCAACGGCGGCGGCTACGTATTCGATTGCCGTGCCCTCAACAATCCGGGAAAATTTGAACACTACAGACATTTCATCGGCACCGACCCCGAAGTTATTAAGTTTTTGGAAGACGACGGCGGTATTTTCAAATTCTTAGACAACGCCTACGCTTTGGTAGATGCGCACGTGCAACGTTTCATCGAACGCAAATTTACACACCTAATGGTGTGCTTCGGATGTACCGGCGGTCAGCACCGTTCAGTTTACAGTGCAGAACATTTGGCGGAACATTTATCCAAAAAATTTGACGTGAATATCACCCTCGTACACAGAGAGTTGGATATAGAAAAAAAGTTATAGAAAATGGCGCAAGAAAAGCAATGTATGATTTTTGCCGCCGGCTTGGGCACTCGTCTCAAACCACTTACCGACACTATGCCCAAAGCATTGGTGCCCGTCAACGGCAAACCTTTGCTGGAATACGTGTTGAGGAAACTCAAAGCTGCCGGTTTTACAAAAGCCGTCATTAATGTGTACCATTTTGCCGAACAAATTATCAATTTTGTAAACCAAAACGATTTTGGAATGGAAGTTTCCATATCCGACGAACGGGAAATGTTGTTGGATACGGGTGGCGGCGTTAAAAAAGCCCAAACGCTGCTAAACACCGAACAACCTTTCCTTATCCACAACGTGGACATACTTTCCGACCTCGACCTCAACCAATTTTACGCAGCGCACACCCCCGACCGTTTAGCTACTATTTTAGTAAGCAATCGCAAATCAAATCGCTACTTTTTGTTTGACGACAATAACCGTTTAGTAGGCTGGAGAAACGTACAAACCGGTGAACTAAAAACATCTTACGCACATTTGGACGTGGCGAAATGCAAACATTTAGCTTTTGCTGGAATACACACCATTTCACCCGATATTTTTAAATTGATGACGGAATGGGAAGGCAAATTTTCTATAATCGATTTCTACATTTCAATGGCTGACCGCCATCTTATCTACGGCCACGAACCCTCTGATATACAGATTATTGACGTGGGCAAATTGGATGCACTCCACGAAGCAGAGAAGTTTGTAAAAAATAAGTAAGGGCTAATTTTTGCCCTTATTTATTAGATGGCACAAGTTTGAAACTTGCGCCAAAAGAAAACAATTTTTGTTGTTTTTTATTTTTAGCAAATCACATTCTTTCCCAAAACATTTAATTTTATAATTACAATTTGTTAATGCTACTGGACAATAATACCTTTTGTTAATAATGCAAGTTTTTTCAAAATTCTTCGATTTTTCGTTTCCTTTTATTAATCCAATCGGACATATATCACAATTATTATTTTTACACATTCTCGGAACAAAATCAAATGTTATATCAAATTGTTCCGGATAACTACTTCCCAAATCGTTTTTGTTGTTATCAAAATATTCTCGGAGAATTATATTTAGGCTCTTTTTTGATTTCTCAAATTCAGTGTTTTCAAGAATACAATTTCTGAATTTCGAGTTGTTATTCCATACATCTCCGGGTAGTTCAAATTGTTGAAACGATTTTAATGAAAACAAATCTAATTTTTCAAAGTCAATATTTTCTTCTGTTAATGCACTTTTAAAATATGGATTAATTTCTGGTGATTTAAAAAAATCTCTTAAACTACACCAAGCCCTTTTTTGATAGAACATTGTGTCTTTCTTAAAATTTTCAAATTCTTTTTCAAAATTTTTGTCTAATATTAATTTAACTTTTTCTGCTCTACATTTTGATATTTTTAAATTTCCATCAAAGTCAGCAATATCTATCTTGCTTGGCTGCTTTATTTCAAAATAGGATAAAAGATAAAGTGAGAATAAAACTCGTTGTATTAAATCATCTTTTTCTCTGTATTTATTTATTTGAACTGCGATATAATTAGTCAATGAAAAATTGTATTCACGTAAAATGTCAAATGTAAAGAGAATTGAGTAATAATCAGATGGATAATATCGTGGAGTAAATTTAACTATATCTTTTTTATCGTATCCATACGATTTTTTCAAAATTGAATTCCCATCTACTTTTGAATTACTTATAAAAGTATATCCTTTCTCTCCGTTTCCCTTTATAAAACTATTTGAGCAATTTGGATTCAACAAATTCAAGTCGCGAGTTTCTTTATATTTATCGGCTAATTCAGAAAAAACAAATCCCCCAATTTCCCAAATTCGTTCAAATGCCATTTGTCTATCTGAGATATAACAAAGCCAATGAGTAAGTAGTTTTGTATCATTACTAAGGTCTTTTTTATAGAAGTTTATTGAGTTGTAATTGGAAGTTGAACTCCAACGTGCTTTGTCATAAAATGATATTATTTGAAATATTTTCTTTAACATTCGCTACTCTATTTTTAATGTTATTCCTAATCTGTTTTTACACCACAAATATACAACTTTTTGTTTTCTAGCAAAAAAAGAGACGGATTTTTCCGTCTCTTCTATCTTACTGCTTTAGTTGTTTTTACAAAGCTTTGCCATCGCTGCCCAACACATTCACAATTTTATGAATATAGAGTTTTTTCATGTTGTCGCGAGCGGGACCAAGGTATTTACGCGGGTCAAACTCTTCCGGTTTTTCAGCAAATACGCGACGAATAGCGGCTGTCATAGCCAAACGACTGTCGGAGTCGATGTTGATTTTGCATACTGCCGATTGAGCTGCTTTGCGCAATTCTTCTTCAGGAATACCTATAGCATTAGGCAATTTACCACCGAATTTGTTGATAGTTTCTACTTCTTCTTCGGGAACAGATGACGAACCGTGCAACACAATGGGGAATCCGGGTAACTGTTTTTCAATGCTTTCCAAAATATCGAACGCTAATGGAGGCGGAACCAATTTACCTTCGGCGTTGCGTGTGCATTGTTCCGGTTTAAATTTGTAAGCACCATGGCTCGTACCGATAGAGATTGCCAACGAATCAACACCCGTTTTGCTGGTAAAGTCAACCACTTCTTCAGGTTTTGTATAGTGCGAAACTTCTGCAACTACTTCATCTTCAACGCCTGCCAAAACGCCAAGTTCGCCTTCGACTGTAACGTCGTGTTTGTGAGCGTATTCAACTACTTTTTTCGTCAATGCCACATTTTCATCGTAAGGAAGAGACGAGCCGTCAATCATAATGGACGAGAAGCCCATATCAACGCACGATTTGCACAACTCAAAGCTGTCGCCGTGGTCTAAGTGCAAAGCAATTTGCGGATTTTCCCAACCCAATTCTTTAGCATATTGTACCGCACCTTCAGCCATATAACGCAGCAACGTTTGGTTGGCATAATTGCGAGCACCTTTCGATACTTGAATAATAACCGGAGACTTTGTTTCTGTAGCAGCCATAATGATAGCTTGCAGTTGTTCCATGTTGTTAAAATTAAATGCCGGAACGGCATATTTACCCTTAATAGCTTTAGCAAACATTTCGCGTGTGTTTACCAAATCTAATTCTTTGTAACTTACCATAATTTATATGTTTATTAAGTGAATAAAATTTCGTAGTGCAAAGATACACTTTTTAACTCAAAAATCATCAAAAAAATCCCGCTATTTTACATTATTCTTATTTCGTCAAATCAAACAAATAAGCCACAGAAAGTTTGAACACCCCTTGATAATAGTAGGGAACGGATGTGGGCGGCAACGAAAACGTGTATGTGTAATTTTTATAAGCGGTATTGAGCAACGATAGTTCGTAACTAGCACTCATTAGCATTTTGCGGTATTCCACAGAAAAACCGAGTTCAGCCGACAAATCGAAACGTTGCAGGGGTTTTTCTTTGCCAAACACATCTTTTTCGAGACTGACGGGCTTTTTAGTCGGTATATTGAGCCACGCTATATCCTTTCCGTGCAAACCGACATTGAACGATGGTCCCAAAAAGACGGAAACGCGGGTCTTTTTTACCGGAAAATGAACAGTAAAATGTAAAGGAATGTCCAAATAGAACACTTCACGGTTGAATATGGTCGTAGTATCCGACCTGTACGCCATATTGAAATGCGCAGTACGCATATTGTAGAGTACGGCCGCCTCAAATCCCCAACGGTTGGTTACATCCCAATCGAACAATGCGCCAATGTGGAAACCAGAACCCGAACGGGCGTTGAAATCCACCGCATTGTCTTCGGTACCGATGAATGGCGTAGAAAGCGAGTAACCTCCTTGCACCCCAAGACGTTGGGCAGACAAAAGTCCCGCAGTAAAGAGTGCGATCAATAACACAAGTGATTTTTTCATTAAAACAATTTACTTAAAATTGCACTGAAGGAGCTTTTTGAGCCGCTTCGTCAGCTTCGAAATAGGCTTTTTTGTCAAATCCGAATATTCCGGCTAACAAATTTTTAGGAAAACGACGAATCATCGTGTTGTAGGTTTGTGCCGTAGCATTGAATTTTTGACGCGCCACCTGAATACGATTTTCCGTTCCTTCCAACTGTTCTTGTAGAGCCATAAAATTTTGATTGGCTTTCAAATCGGGATAGTTTTCGGTAATCATCAGCAAACGACCGAGAGCCGAACCCACTTCGCCTTGTGCAGCTTGGAATTCTTTCAACTTTTCGGGCGTCAAATCTTTAGCATCTACACTCATTTGTGTAGCTTTTGCGCGTGCCGATACTACAGCGTCAAGCGTCTCTTGCTCGTGAGCTGCATAGCCTTTTACCGTACTTACCAAATTGGGAATAAGGTCGGCACGACGTTGGTACTGCGATTCTACATTCGCCCACTCTGTTGTTACCGTTTCTTCAGCAGTTACTAAACCATTGTAACCTTTTACTACCCAAATAACTAAAATAGCGACAATCGCTACAATTGTGATTGTCCAAACAGTTCCTTTTTTCATAACATTTTTTGATTTAAAATTTATAAAATAGTGAATAATAATAAATTAAAAACGACCACCGGCTCCTCCGCCACCACTACGTCCGCCTCCCCAGCTGCCACCTGAAGAAAAACCACCACCGCCACTCGAACGCGACGACGATGCTGCCACAATAATTGGAATAACATAAGCAACGGTCTCCATGTGGTTACAATGATGACAGGTGTATTTTTTCACACCGCGTCCGGTAGTTAAAGTTGTCGCCGGCAACGTTACCACATTGCTATCCAGTTTGTACGTTTTTGCACCGCACTTCGGACAAGTTGTGTAAGAAAAGGCCGAACCCGTATAAGGCAATATTTTTTTATTTTGACAATTGTCGCAGAGCCATACATCATAATTGACCGATTTTACATATTCTTCAGCCTGCGCCTTCGATGATAAATGGGCATCTTCCTCTTTTTCGCTCAACAAGCGCATTGATTTACCGCATTCCGAGCATGGATATTTACCATAACGTATTTTGTGATGTGCATTGCGTAGCCACAAAACTAACACCAACACAGGCCAAAAAAACACACCAAGTAGTAGTGTTCTTTTGACAAAAGGAGCTATTTCGCGATAACGAATGTTTCTTTCGCCACGCAATTTTTTCATTTTGAAATAGGTTAGCCAAGTCATGAGAATCAACAAACAACAACCTATCATCAAATAATTTGACCAAAAATTTACTCTCCCCATTTTTGGTGAATTGGTATTTAATAGTAACTCTTCTTTTGCCTCATCAGTTGTCAATTTTTCGGCAACAGCCTGTATGCCTAATAAAAAACCTTCATCGTAATCGCCTTGTTTAAACTGTGGGAACATCACTTCGTTAAGAATATTGTCGCACGCCATGTCGGGCAACAAGCCTTCCAAACCGTAGCCTGTCTCTATTTTCACTGCACGTTGGTCTGCCACAAAAAGCACCAACAGACCGTTGTCTCTGCCGGATTTGCCAAGACCCCAATGATTGAACAAACGGTAGGCAAAATCGTAACAATCATCAGTATCTATGGTTTGCACAACGACAACAGCCACTTCTACAGCCGTTTCCGCTTCCAAGCGTCCGATAGCTTCATTCAACTGATGCTCGGCAGATGCCGACAAAATGCCGTCGGGATTGGTTACGTAACAACTTTGGCATTTCAGTTTGACGTTAGGCACCGTTTCCACCGAATAGGGAAACGCCCACAGCGTTACGCAAGAAGTTAGAAATAAAACAATTATCTTTCTCATAATCAACTTATTAATAATTGATAACATCAACTAATTCAATATCAAAAATCAAAGTCGTATAAGGCGGAATTTTGTAATTGCCGAACATGGTTTTAGTCCCTTCACTGCCGTATCCCAACGTGTAAGGAACATATATTTTCCAATGCGAGCCTTGATTCATTTTACCCAAAGCTTCTTTCCAGCCTAAAACGGTGTTCCCCACCGACATCCAAACCGATTTTCCCGAATCGAAAACCGTTCCGTCAATCATCCAGCCTTTATAGGTTACACACACCAAAGAACTGAGTTTAGGAACTGCGCCGTAACCTTGATGAAAAACTTGATACTGTAATCCGGAAGCCGTTTTTTCCAGCTTGACGGTGTCAGTTGGCGCATTTTCTTCCAACCACTTGGTGTTCAAATTTTTCCAAGTCTCAAAATCTTTGTCGCACGAGCATAAAACTGCCACAGCAACCATCAAAAAAATCAAACGTTTCATATGTTTTCTACTGTTTTTTTCGATTTTTTCTTCGTATAGTGTGAAGAAAAAGAACGGTCTGTAAATATACTCATTTTTCGCTTATTTCCCCAACCAAAATAATTTAACGGATAAACTGCCATGTTTTTTATGCACGACGGGAAAAAATCGAGATAAGCGCGTTTGGACGCTATCATGCGAAAGCCCGTCATTACGCCTTTTTCGATGCAGGGACGATAGCGGCGTTCTACCATTTTGCGCCGATTTGCCAACAAAATATCCGTCAACGGAATGCGCACCGGACAACCTTCGGCGCACTTGCCGCACAACGACGATGCAAAACTTAAGTGTCCGTATTCTTTAAAACCTTTGTAAAAAGGTGTTATCACAGAACCTATCGGTCCCGAATAAGTTGCCGCATAGGTGTAGCCGCCAATAGTTTTGTAAACCGGACAACCATTGAGACACGCTCCACAGCGTATGCACGCCAACGATTCGCGCGCTTCGACATCGGCATAAACATCGGTACGACCATTGTCCAACAAAATAACATACATTTTTTGAGGACCATTGGCTTCATCTGCCTGCTTAGGAGCTGTAACAATGGAGTTGTAAACCGTCATCTGCTGTCCCGTTCCATGCGTTGCCAAAAGCGGATAGAACAAGCCCAACTGCTCCATTTGAGGAATAATTTTTTCGATGCCTGCAATAACAATATGTGTTTTAGGAAATGCCATAGACATACAGCCGTTGCCTTCGTTTTCGGTAACTGAAATGCCGCCAATATCGGCTATCAGGAAGTTTGCGCCTGTTACTCCCACATCGGCAGTTGTGAATTTTTTGCGCAAAACTCCGCGCACATAAGCCGTCAATTCTTCGGGCGTGCTCTCTATGGGAGTTCCGAATTTTTCGTTAAAAAGTTTGGCAATATCGCCTTTCGATTTATGCATAGCGGGCGTAACAATGTGGTAAGGTTTTTCACCGGCTACCTGCACAATAAATTCACCCAAATCGGTCTCCACCGCTTCACAACCTATCTCTTTAGCACGGTCATTCAACTCTATTTCTTCGGTGGTCATTGACTTGCTTTTAACCAACAATTTTGCATCGGCATTAACCAAAATATCCTTGACATAGCCAATTGCCTCCTGCGTATCTTTAGCCCACAGCACCTGAACGCCGCGTGAAGTAATGTTTGCCTCAAACTCGCGCAAATAGTATCCCCAATGCGCCAAAACTTCACGTTTGATTTTTCCTGCACATTCGCGGGCTGCCGTCAAATCGCGATAACGAGCAAAGCCTTTTGTTACGGCTGCGTCGTATTTCGAAATGTTGAATTTTATCACTTGCCTATGACGCTCATCGAAAGCGATTTTTTTTGCATCAGCGGCAAATTTTTGTTTGGGTACGGACATTATTTTTTGTTTTACAACGACAAATTAGGAACCAACAAGGTCAATATTTTATAAATCAAAGCTTCCGAAAAAATAATGGAAATCGAATTAAAAAACAGAAATTTTCCACGATTATTCTCTTCGATGCCAAAAACTATATCGGCAATTATCCACAACAGATACACCACATAAAAAGATAATATCCACAAAAAGAACATATTAACAATAGACAAAAGCAAACTCAAAAGGTAGATGACCAAAAATCCGACACCAACCACTTGGTAAATTATTGATTTGTCCGTTTTCTGATTATAGCAAAGTTCCAATGTTTTCTGGCACACTGTAGTCGAAATAAAAAAAGCAGCCACAAACGCAATGAACGTAAACAACATTTTCACGCACAATAAAGCTACCGTAGGCGAACCGTACAAAACAACATTCAACGCTGCAAAAACAGAGCAAACCGCAATGAACGGCAAAATCACTTTCTTAAAAAACACTTTTTCAGGTACTTTATTGTTTTTCAGCTGTGCCAAGCTCTCTTCCGGACGTTTAAACAAGTCCAAAAGTTGCTTAAAAAATCGCACTACCTTGTTCCAAAAATCTTTAATTTTGTCCATAACTATTTGCTAATCAAAATAATAGTTTTTAAATATATAACTTAACCATTTCTCCTGAAATTTCGTGGTCGCCCAAAATAATGAGTCGCTCCACCACATTGCGCAATTCGCGTATATTGCCGCACCACGGTTGCGCTTTGAGTACTGCCATAGCGGAATCGTTGAAACGTTTCAGAGCAATGCCCTGTTCTTGACAAATCTGTTCCGTAAAATAGTCCACCAA
This sequence comes from Bacteroidales bacterium, assembly GCA_012837685.1. Lineage (GTDB taxonomy): Bacteria > Bacteroidota > Bacteroidia > Bacteroidales > Paludibacteraceae > DUQS01. Next base: position 10,901 of record DUQS01000045.1, on the reverse strand, counting down.
CAGCGGTATGTCTTCAATGCGCTCTTGCAGCGATGCCACATGAATGGGAATAACATTCAGCCGATGGAACAAATCTTCGCGAAAATTGCCCTTTTCTATCTCTTGACGCAAATCTTTGTTGGTGGCTGCAATTACTCGCACATCAATTTTTATGTTTTTATCGCTACCGACAGGCGAAATAACACTTTCCTGCAAACAACGCAACACTTTGGCTTGCGCCGACAAACTCATATCGCCAATTTCATCTAAAAAGATAGTACCTTTATCTGCTTGTTCAAATTTTCCTATCCTATTTTTAATAGCCGATGTAAACGCACCTTTTTCGTGCCCAAACAGTTCACTTTCAATTAGTTCCGAAGGAATAGCAGCGCAATTAACCTCAACGAATGGCATTTGTGAACGATGGCTCAGTTGGTATATCTGCCTTGCCACCACTTCTTTTCCGGTACCGTTGTCGCCGGTAATCAAAATTCGGGCATCGGTAGGAGCTACACGCTCTATCATGGCACGCAAATGCTTTATCGGTTCCGACTCGCCTATCATTTCGTACTGTTTGCCTATCTTCTTTTTTAATTTTTTAGTTTCTGCTACCAACGTTTTTTTATCTAAGGCATTGCGCACCACAACCAACAAACGGTTTAAATCTATAGGTTTTTCTATAAAATCGTAAGCACCTTTTTTAATGGATTCCACAGCCGTTTCGATGTTGCCATGCCCCGAAATCATCACAATGGGAGTCTCTACGCCCATTTCCACCGCACGTTGCAGCAACTCTAAGCCGTCCATTTGGGGCATTTTTATATCGGAAAAAATAACATCGTACGTTTCCGCTTGCATTTTTTCCAACCCTGCCAAGCCGTTTTCTACCGCATCTACCTGATGTTTTTCAAATTCCAAAATGTCCGTTAAAGCATTACGGATACTCTTTTCATCGTCAATAACCAAAATTTTCGCCATAATCTGTCATTTTTTTTGTGCCTTTGCATCTATCGGTTTTCGTATATCGGTAGGTTTTTGCTGTAAAAGTGGCGTTGCCAAATAGTTCCAAGCCTCTTCCACGTCCCAATAGGCACGCAATTCTATCTTTTTCGGGAAATAATACATCGCTTCCGGCTGGCGGTGCGTTTTGTAATCGCCCGTAGTCCATTCTTCATCGCCGTTTTCGTCAATATAGAGCCGCAAATAGCAAACGCCCGGATTCAAATACTCGAACTTTACCGTTGATTCATCCGCCTTTTTTTCGCGCAACACTTTTTCGGTAGCATCGAGCAACTGCAACATTTCTTTACCCGTAAAGTTTTCAAGGTCAATTATCAATGTCGCATAATCTTCTTTCGTTTTTACCTTAAACGTGTAGGCAAATTTGTTGGTGTGCAAATTCGATAAAGGAGCCACAAACGCTGCCGAATCAATATTAAAGCGGTAAGTCGCATCTTCTTTCCATTCGTGCGCAATTTTGTAAGCCATACCAAATTCGTCAACGGAATCGAGCTTTATAGGTAATGCGTTCCACAATGTATCTACCTGTTGCTCAAGCACAAGCATCGTATCAGATTGCAACCGCACCGGTTCGACAAAATCTATTTGAATAGCTTTGTAAACATCAAATGAGTTGGTTAAATTCGATTTTAGTTCAATAAATTCCATAGGCGGCTTTTCGTCTTTCTTTCTTTTCGAAGTGGTAACAGCAGATTTGCGGTCGCGGCGCACAGGCAATTCGAGCGTGTCCAATTCATTCACAAGCTGTCCTTGCAAATCCGTTTTAGGATAATGAAGTACAAACGCCAACGTGTCTGTGCGCATCATCAAACTGTCTTTCAACCAATAAGTTAGCGTATCGCCTTGCAACGATTTTTGAGTAAGCACATTGTCGCTCCATTCAAAATTAATCGGTTGAATAAGCGGCAGCGTATCCAATGGCGCATTAAACATCAGCGAAAATTTGTAAGGCAGTTTGCGTTCGGCACGAATAAAATATTGTCGCTGTGTCTTTTCCTTAAAAAATTTCAGCACAATAGAATCAGATTTGTAAGTCGTCCGCATATTCACTTTCACGGTGTCAATTGTAACGGAATCTTTCCACAACGTATCATTTGTTGTAAAATTTTCGGCTGTCGGGACAAATGTTGTATCCAAAAAAGCAATAGCTTCATCCGATTGGTCGAACAAAAAATCACCACTTAAATCGTTCAACGCAAAAATGCGATAAGTATCTTGTTTTATGTTTTTTACCCTAAATAACCCGTCGGGATTCGATTTGGAAATGCGATCGAATTTTTTGGTAGTAAAAGCCGTGTCCGAAACATCGGAATGAATACCAATTATCGCATTGCTGACAGGATTTAGCGTGTACGCATCAATCAGTATTCCTGACATCATCAACGTATCGATAACATCGCCCGTGGAAAATGAAAAAGAGTAATCGACTAATTTGTTGCCTTCGTTATTATCGACAATAGCATCGGAAAAATCGATAGTGTAAGTAGTGTTGGGCTGCAACGAATCCTGAAACGCCACTTTTACTTTTCGTCCGATTGCTTTCACTTCGGCAGCTTGATTTTGCGGCGGCGACACCACCACTTTTTCAAAAGCATTGTTGAGAACCACTATTTCGTCAAAAACAATCTCCACGTTAGGTTTGTGATGATTTACTGCGCCATTGTCCGGCTTACTCGAAATCACTCTGGGCGGTGTTTCGTCCTTTGGACCGCCTTGAGGACCGCCGCCACGATTGGCACAGCCAATAGCAATGGCAGCCGCAACAGTCGCCAGCAGCATGCACCGACCAACAAATCTAAAATGTTTTATGCTTGATTTCATATAAAACTGTTGAACTTAGTATTTTATTTTTTCAGCATCGCCAATGCTAAATTTTCTTTTTCCGTCATTAGTGCCTTTGCTTTTGGGGCTTTGTCATCTTGTCCGCACAAGTGCAAAATGCCATGAATAAGAACGCGATGAAGCTCATTATCGAAATCGACACCAAATTTTTGTGCATTGAAACGCACCATATCAAGACTGATGAAAATGTCGCCATGCAACGTATCGCCCTCGCAATAGTCGAAAGTGATAATATCGGTATAGTAATCGTGTTGCAAATAGGTACGATTTATTTCTAAAATTTTAGCATCATCGCAAAAAATATAGGCTATTTCGCCAATTTTCTTACCGTAGCCGGCTGCCACCGATTTTATCCACGCATTAATTTTGCGCCGCTCCAACTTGGGTACTTTAACATTTTCCGTAATGTATGAAATCATACTTTTTCGTTTTCTCAATGAAAGAATAAATAACCGATACAAATGGCGGCAAACGCTCCCACAAAATCGGCTATAAGTCCGCACACCACAGCATGGCGCATTTTGCTAATGCCGACAGAGCCGAAATAGACTGCCAAAATGTAAAACGTAGTATCGGTGGAACCTTGCACCAAACACGAAAGGCGACCGACAAACGAATCGGCACCATACATTTTCATTGCATCTATCATCATGCCGCGCGACCCGCTGCCACTGAGCGGTTTCATCAAAGCCGTAGGCAACGCACCAACAAAATCGGTATTAAAACCTGCCCATGCAAACACTTTTTCGATGCCTACAACCACAAAATCCATTGCACCGGAAGCTCTAAACATACCAATACCCACCAAAATGGCAACCAAGTACGGTATTATTCCTACGGCAACCTTAAATCCTTCTTTTGCTCCTTCAATAAACGCTTCATAAACATTGATTTTCTTACGTATTCCGGAAATAAGAAAAAGCGCAATGATGGACAATAGCAAGAAATTGGCAACAAACGCAGAATAAAACTGTATTTCCTCTTTCGAGAGCTGCGAAAACAGAACAATGACGCCCACAATCAACAACGTCAGCCCCAAAAGTGTCAGTAAAATTGTTTTTTGGAAAAGGTTTATTTTTTGGGCAACGGAAACGGCTATCAAACCCGCCAATGTAGCAAAATAAGTAGCCAAAAGTATCGGAAGAAACACATCGCTCGGATTGGCGGCACCCAACTGCGCCCTATAAACCATAATAGAAATGGGCACTATAACCAATCCCGAAGTGTTGAGCACAAGGAACATAATCATCGGATTGGTAGCCGTGTCCTTTTTCGGATTCAGCTCCTGAAGTTCGTGCATTGCCTTGAGACCCAACGGTGTGGCAGCATTGTCAAGTCCCAACATATTAGCCGACATATTCATAAACATCGACCCCATGGCAGGATGATTTTTGGGCACTTCGGGGAAAATTTTACAGAAAAACGGTGCAACTAAACGCGACATAGCATTGACAACGCCACCTTTTTCGCCTATTTTCATAATGCCCAACCACAACGACAATACGCCTGTCAAGCCCAACGATATTTCAAAACCCGTTTTTGCGGAATCGAATGTAGCGTTCATCACGGCTGTTAACGGGTCGGCACTGCCTGTAACAAACGCCGCAACCATAGCTACGACAATGGCTATCAGTACAAAACCTATCCAAATGTAGTTCAACACCATAAAACGCGGACTTTGTTGCTAAACAAACAACAAAAGTAACTCTTTTTTCGCAAACAGAAAAATCGTCGGCAATAAAAAATAGAGAAAGATTGAAAGTATAAAAATATGAAAATTGTGCGTGGAAACAATTACAATTTACGCTATTGCACAAAATAACGTGCAAAAAAATTGTCAATCCGTAAATTTGTCAATACTTTTGTCTTTTTCTGACACTTTTTTCGCCTATTTTTGCTTAATAAGGTTCATAAATTCCTCGCGTGTAATGGCACTTTGGAATACGCCCGTAAAATCGGAAGTAGTAGTTACGGAATGTTGTTTTTGAACGCCGCGCATTTGCATACACATGTGTTGTGCCTCAATCACCACCATTACGCCCATCGGATTGAGCGTTTTTTGGATGCAGTCCTTTATCTCGGTGGTCAATCGCTCCTGAATTTGCAATCGGTGAGCAAAAATATCCACCACGCGAGCAATTTTACTCAAACCGGTAAGATGTTTGTTGGGAATGTAGGCAACGTGTGCTTTCCCGAAAAACGGCAACATGTGATGCTCGCACATCGAAAAAAAGTCAATATCCTTCACAATAACCATTTGTTGGTATTTCTCCTCCTCAAATAGTGCCGAACGCAACACCTCTTCGGGATTCATGCTGTAACCTTGCGTCATAAATTGCATGGCAAAAGCAACGCGTTTCGGCGTTTTAAGCAAACCTTCGCGGGTAACATTTTCTCCCAATAAACGGATAATTTCTTTGTAATGTTTTGCAATTTCATCGGTTGCTGCTGTTTTTGGCACGCCGGTCTCAAATAATTCGTTCATACTATTTTTATTTAAGGATTATTCTATCGGGAACGATGTACATTTCCGTTTGATATTCAGGAAATTCACCTATCATGGACTCTTTCAGCAGTTGCGCTTCTTCGTGCGTAACACAATTGCCGATGCGCACTTTCCAAAACGGGGCGCTGTAAGTAACGTACACTTCAAGATTAGGCAATTTTTCCAAAAGATTTTTTTCCACTTTAAAAGCCTGTTCGCGTGCAGATTGACTATTGTTGCTGGAAAAAACCTGCACACGATAGCCCCGCTGCGTTATCATCATCGACTGCGCTTTTTGGCGAAGAATGCGGTGCTCTAACTGCGCATTTTGGAAAACCTCCACAGTTGCGCCCGTAACACTATCCGGTTTTGCCAATTCTTCGAACAAATTTGTTTCGCCCACAACAACCTGCTGTTTGGATTGCGCATTGGCAAAAAACGGCATTGCAAAAACGGACAACGCTACAATTGCCAATATTCGCACATAAAATTTTTGTTTCATCGTTATTTTCATTATTTCTGAATTATCGAATTATTATAAAAACAAGAAAAAAAATCACTTTTTATTTTCCACTTTTTTCATTACTCTCATCAGGTTGCCACCCCAAATTTTGGCAATATCGTCGTGCGCATAGCCTCTGCGAAGCAGTTCTACTGTCATTGCCATCGCTTCGGCACTTGTTTGAAAGCCACAGATACCGCCGCCACCATCGAAGTCTGAACCAATCCCTACAAAATCGATGCCAATCATATTGACAATATAGTCAATATGGTCAACTGCATCGCTTACGGTCGCCTCCTCCGTACCGTTGAGAAACAGCGGATAGAGACAGACTTGGCACACGCCGCCCATTTCAGCCAGCAATCGCAACTGCGCATCGGTAACATTGCGCGGATGAGCACACAATGAATACGCCGAAGAATGTGAAAAAATGAGCGGTTTAGTCGATACTTCTGCCGCATCGAAAAAGCTTTTTTCATTGGCATGCGACAAATCTACCATCATTCCCAAACGGTTCATCTCCTTCACCACTTGCCTGCCATAATTGCTCAAACCACCATGCGTATTGCATCCTACAGCCGAATCGCAAATGGCATTGTCGCCATTGTGGCAAAGTGTAATATAACGCACGCCTTCGTCAAAAAAACGTTCTATATTGGCTAAATCAGTGCCAAGCGCATAACCGTTTTCGAGTGCAAGAACTACTGCGCGCTTACCTACTTTTTTAATATCTATTATCTGTTGCGCTGTCGTTGCTTGCTCTACTTGCGCCGAATTTCGTGCGATTTGCATTTTTATTTTTGCAATGGTGTCGAACGCCTTTTCAGTAGCCAAACGAGTGGACGCTTCGTCCAATCCGCCCTGCTCAATGTAAGTTGCCATAAAGATGGCATCTATTTCGCCATCTTCCATCTTTCTGAAATCAACTTTTACTCTCTTTTCGCGCTTACCCAAATCAATACCGTCGAAAAAACACATGGGCGTATCGCAATGCGAATCGACTACCAACAATTTTGTGTGCAAAGCTTGCGCCGTAGCGAACAATTTCGCCTGTTCTGTAAATGGTTTTTTATCGGATACGCTATCACACATAGCAAAAGTTTTATTTATAAAATGTTACGCCTTCAGCCATTTCCACAATTCGCGCCACGATATTTTTTTGCCGTACATCAAAATGCCCGTACGATAAATTTTTGCCGATAGCCACGTGGTAGCAACAAACGAAGCAAACAAAATCACCAAAGAAACAATTTTTTCCCACAACAGCACACCGAACGGCAACCTTACCATCATCACAATGGGCGAAGTAAACGGAATCATCGAACACCAAAACGCCAAAGGACCATCGGGGTTTTGCGCACTATAAATAGCCGCATACATGGCAAACAAAATAGGAATGGTAATGGGCAGCATGAATTGTTGCGTGTCGGTTTCGTTATCGACCGCCGAACCGATAGCTGCAAAAATTGACGCATAAAGCAGATAACCGCCAATAAAATAAGCCACAAAACACACCAACATTTCTATCCAATTGATAGACATCAACATAGAATAAACGGCACTGAAATCGCTTGTCGAAGTTACTTCAGCCTGAAACGAAAGCGGCTGCCCAAATATTAAAAAGAAAACAAGTGTCAAAACAATCCAAATGGCAAACTGCGTAAGACCCACCAAAGCGATACTGATAATTTTACCCATCATCAACTCAAAAGGTTTAACGCTGCACACCATCACTTCCACTATACGATTTACTTTTTCCTGCACTACACTATTCATCACTTGTGCGCCATACACAAAAATAAACATATAGATAAGCATTGTGGCTAACATGCCAACAACAAGAGCAATTTCGGAAGAAGATAATGTTTCCGAGCCGTCGCTGTTCCATTTTACGGTTTCTACGGAAACTTCCGTGTTCAATATCGACATAACGCTTTCAATATCAGGAATATTAAATGACGCAAGTTTATCTTCGCGCACCTGTTTTTCCAAAGCTTTTTGTATGTATTGCTTCAGTTCCAAATCTACTTGTTGTTCCGAATAAATTGTTACCGAAGCATCGGCATTGCGCAAATCACCCGAAATGACTACAATTGCATCATAGCCTGAACTTTCTGAATTAGTGCGAAAACTGTCCAACGGAGCAGTTGCTTCGTCAAACAGATATTTTTCGGTATCGAGAAAAACGGCTGAATAGCATCCCGACCAATCGACAACCGCCACGTTATATTTTTTACCGCTTTCGATGAGCGACAACCACATCGGCACCAACAGCAACAGCACAAACAGCAGCGGCATAAGGAAAGTCAGCAGCAAAAAAGATTTTTTTGCTACACGATTTTTATATTCCTGACGGATGATTAGTCCGATTTTTCCCATAATTACAGTTTTTATTTGCGAGTTTGTCCGCCTCCGCGCACAATCCATTTATAGGTAGTCAGCTCTTCGAGAGCCATTGGACCGCGTGCATGCAATTTCTGCGTGCTGATGCCTATTTCTGCACCCAATCCGAACTGTGCACCATCGGTAAAAGCTGTTGATACATTGTTATAAACGCACGCCGCATCGACTGCTTGATTGAATTGCGCCAAGCGTTCGGCATTTTCGCTCACGATGCACTCGCTGTGTTTGGAACTGAAACGTGCAATGTGGTGCAATGCTTCCGCAAAATCGTGCACTGTTTTTATAGCCATTTTGTAGTCTAAAAATTCCGTGCCGAAATGTTCAGGCGTAGCCGGTTGCAGCAATTCCGCAGGATAATTTCCTTTTAAAACATTAAAAGCCTCTGTATCAGCATAAATAATAACATTACTTTCTGCCAATTTATTACACAATTGCGGCAAATCGCACAAACGTTTTTCGTGAATAACCAGACAATCGAGTGCATTGCAAACGCTTACTCTGCGAGTTTTGGCGTTATTAACAAGAGCTACGCCTTTCGCCAAATCGCCGAACTCATCAAAATAGGTATGGCAAATTCCCGCACCGGTTTCAATAACAGGAATTTTAGCATTGTCGCGCACAAAATTAATCAGTTGTTTGCCACCGCGCGGAATAATCAAATCAATAAAACCGACTGCATTCAACAACGCTGCCGTGGCATCGTGACCGTTTGGCAATAGCGTTACTATATTTTCGTCCATCGCATTTTTGCGCAATGCTTCGTGAATTACTTTCACAATGGCTTCGTTAGAACACGCCGCATCGCTACCGCCTTTTAAAATACAGGCATTTCCCGACTTCAAGCACAACGAAAACACGTCAAAACCAACATTCGGGCGTGCTTCGTAAATAATACCAATAACGCCGAAAGGAACAGCTATTTTTGTCAGTTCCATACCGTTCGGGCGCGTCGTTTGCGACAAAATCCGTCCCAGCGGCGATGGCAAATTAGCCACATTGCGTATATCGGATGCAATGTCGGCAATGCGTTGTTCGGTTAATTTCAGTCGGTCGTATTTCGGATTAGCAATATCCATACGAGCCAAATCTTCTTTATTGGCAGCCAAAATTGAAGCAGCACGCGCTTCGGTCAAATCAGCCAAATCAGCCAAAACTTGGTTAATTGCGGCATCTGATGTCATGTTCAATGCACGCGCCGCCACTTGCGATTTTTCAAAAACAGCAGTCAATTTCATAATGATAAGTTTAAAGTTACAAAATTACATATTTTTTTTCAGATACAGTCGTTTTATTTATTTCATCCACTTTTGGCGTTAAATAAAAAGTGTTCAATGCAAACATTCGGAAAAATCTGTTACCTTTGCAAGTTAAAGTGTCCAAAAACATGAGTTGTTCAATGCACAAATTTTTTATCTACATCGGCAATATTGTATTGATAGTGCAACTTTGGGGTTGCAATGGCTTTGAAGAGCCAAAAATTCCCATGCAATTTACTCCGAAAGCTGCATTACCTATAGGGCGTGCATCGGCAACAAGTTTCGTGGTAAAAGACAATGCCTACGTAACGTGCGGACGTGACGAAAACGGTGTTTATCTCAACGACCTTTGGCGTTACGATGCGCAAGCAGACACGTGGACACAACTCAACGACGTACCGTTTAAAGGACGAGTAAAAGCAGTAGCACAAGTTATTAATAATCAGGTTTACATCGGTTTAGGCTTCAATGGACACGTTTACCAAGATTCGTGCTACCTGCGCGATTTTTGGAAATATACGCCGGACACCGACACATGGGAACGCTGTGCCGATTTTCCATCGAAAAACAGCAATGTGGCGATTTCTTTCGCTCATGGATATTACTTCTATACCGCATGCGGATTTTTCTCATATTTTACTTCCGAAGTTCACAAATACGACACAAATTCTGACACTTGGAAAAAGTGCGACCATGCGTATTTCCCCGCAAGAGGCGGAGCTACAGGATGTTCCGACGGCACGCATTGTTTTGCCGGAACGGGTTACAACACAACCAGCATGAACGATTGGTGGGAATACTTGCCGCTATCAAACAAATGGAGACGATTGGCAGACATTCCGGGCAAAGGACGCGAATTTGCTGCTTCGCAAATGCTCAACGGACGTGTTTTTGTATTGGGCGGACGCTATTTCGGAGGTTCACTAACAACGGGATTTTTATTCGACGATATGTTAGAATACGACATTGCGCGCAATAAATGGCTGCTCGTCGGACACTTACCACAAGGCGGTCGCGAAAATATGGTTACTTTCACCATCAGCGGCAAAGGTTATTTTGGTTTAGGCGAAGATGCAAACGGCAAAATTTTAAACGACATTTACAGTTGGAACGATTGACTAAAATACTCATAGGAGCGCTATTCGGACTTGTTGCATTGCCGACCTTCGCATGGAAACCGTGCCCCTTGCCAATGGACTCTGCCGACTTGCGCCGAGACACGCTGCTCTATGGTGGCGAAATGCAAACCGTTGCCGCTTCGGGCACGTATGCACCGTTTTGGTTTACAAGCGACCGTTTCGGAAGCGTTTCAGAACAACCGTTCAGTGGCAATCTCAGCCTTTATTTCGGCAAAGAACTGACACGTCCCAATCGCTGGTTCGATTACAGTTTCGGCATTGAAGGAGTCGGACGA
>DUQS01000044.1 GCA_012837685.1 Bacteroidales bacterium | reverse complement strand
GGCATCCACACCTCTAAATTCGTGAAAGAATAACACTTTTCGATAACATTCCAAAAACGGAGTTCCTGAAATGGGAACTCCGTTTTTTTATTATGGAAATTCTACACACTATCTCCTTACTCTCGTAGCACTCGTTTGTTAGAAAACATTAGAAAAAATATATCCGGAGCAGTTGGTATTTATTTGTTTATATCTACAGTGTAGCTACATTCAGACAACAACAGTAGCTTATTTTCGTATCACTTTCGTATATTTACGGCTCATTGCGTATCACTTTTGGTGACGGAACTCAACAAATTATCTTTACCAACTACCGAAAATCGGTATCTCTATAATTCAAAAAAACAAATGGCGCGGTGGAAATCTCCACCACGCCATTTTGCATATTTATCAGCAATACTGATTAATTGGTACGTTGCAACCAGCGCACATAGCAAAAGTCCATTCTATGAGGCAGGTCGGCATTCTTCGGGAACATACGGAAGGCATATTTGTAAGTGCCTCCTTGAGCCAAATGGTAGTTCAATTTAAAGTGAAGCTGTGAACCTTCGCGTTTTACCAAATTAAACTCCTTAACATTGGCAACATGCGTTTGCTCACGATCGTCGGTGTAAGTGGAAACCATTTCTATACCAATGCCGTTGTTGTCCAAATCGTGAACATCAATAACAGCAGTAGCCACAAAATCGTCGCCTAAAACAGATTCGTCCGTATAGTTTTCTATCTCAAGCGATACCAACGAAATGGCATCCCAATGTTCGGCTATTTTCATTTTCCAAGCGGCAATCTCTTTCGCTTTCGCAAAATTGTCGGCATGCAACATTTCTGAACGATGAGCCAATTTAGAATAGAAACGCTCAATATAGTCGTCCATCATACGCTTGGTAGTAAAGCGCGGCGTAATTTCGGAAATAGATTTTTTGACAGCTTGAATCCATTCCGGTGAGAAACCTTTCGTGTTTTTAGCGAAATAGAGCGGAATAATCTCATTTTCGAGCATACTGTAGATGGTTGCAGCATCTAATTGGTCTTGATAGGCTTGATTGTCGTAAGTGCGTTTTTCGGTCAAAGCCCAGCCCGCACCTTTCACATAACCGTCGAGCCACCAACCGTCGAGCACCGAAAAGTTGAGCACACCGTTCATTTGTGCTTTTTCGCCCGAAGTACCGGAAGCTTCCAGCGGACGCGTTGGCGTATTCAACCAAACATCGACACCGGAAATTAAACGTTTTGCCAAAAGCATATCGTAATTTTCCAAAAAGATGATTTTGCCCAAGAATTGCGGCATGCGCGATATTTCGATGATGCGTTTAATCAATCCTTGACCACCGCCGTCGGCAGGGTGGGCTTTTCCCGTATAAAGGAATTGCACCGGACGTTCGGGATTATTGACAATTTTTTCCAAACGCTCCAAATCGGTAAACAGCAAATGTGCCCGTTTGTAGGTGGCAAAACGACGACCAAAACCGATAATCAAAGCGTTGGGGTTAATTCTTTCAAGTATCGACATAATTTTCGACGGGTCTTGCTGCGTCTGTAGCCAACTTTCGGTAAATTGCAAACGGATGTAATCAATCAATTTGTTTTTCAAACCCATGTGCGTGTTCCATATTTCCTCATCGGGAACAGTATAAATCTGTTTCCAGATATTCATATTCGATTGGTCGGAATAAAAATCAAGACCAAACGTTTTTTCATACAACGCTTTCCATTCCGAAGCCGCCCATGTAGGCATGTGTACGCCGTTGGTTACATAGCTCACGTGCAATTCTTCGGGGAAATAGCCTTTCCAAATGGGATTAAACATTTTTTGCGACACTTTACCGTGCAACGAGCTAACGCCATTGACAGCTTGACAAGTGTTACAAGCAAACACGCTCATACTGAACTTTTCGTTGCTGCCCGGGTTTTCGCGTCCCATATCCATCAGTTCCGCCCACGAAATGCCCAATTTTGCAGGATAATCCGACATGTATTTGCTGAATAAACCTTCGTCAAAACTGTCGTGTCCGGCAGGAACGGGCGTGTGTACCGTGTAGAGCGAGCTGGCACGAACCAATTCCAAAGCTTCCGTAATCGACAGGTTGTCCTCTTGTACATAATCCACCAAACGCTGTACATTGATAAGCGCAGCGTGACCTTCGTTGCAGTGGTAAACCTCTTTTTTGATACCGAGTTTTTTCAACGTCAGCATACCGCCAATACCCAACATTACCTCTTGTTTGATACGATTTTCCCAATCGCCGCCATAGAGTTGATGCGTAATGGAACGGTCAAATTCGCTATTCATTTCAAAATTGGTGTCAAGCAAATAGAGTGATACACGACCCACTTTGGCTTCCCACACTTTAGCATAAACAATGCGCTCCGGATAAGGCACTTCCACAATCACTTGCGTACCATTTTCGTCCAACAACGGATTAATTGGCAAGCGGTTGAAGTTTTGCGCTTCGTAGTTGGCAATTTGCTGACCATCTACCGACAATGTTTGTGTAAAATAGCCGTAATAGTACAAAAAACCAACGGCTGCCATATCCACTTT